>NZ_NOZF01000018.1:0-22185 GCF_002258565.1 Rhodococcus sp. 05-2254-6 | reverse complement strand
GAAGGGCCGCAAGTTCGTTCTCGTCACCACGATGCTCATGATGGCGACCGGCAGCCTGCTGATCGGCATCATGCCCACCTACGGTGCGATCGGTGCCTGGGCCTCGGTACTGCTGTTGCTCGCACGCGTCATGCAGGGATTCGCGCACGGCGGTGAGTCGGCGACGGCGTACTCCTACGTCGGCGAGATCGCACCGCCGAACCGTCGGGGCATGTGGGGAAGCGTCGCGTTCGTCGCGATCTTCGGCGGGTCGGCTCTGGCGTACACGGTCGGTGGCGTCATCACCTCGACGCTGTCGGAATCGGCTGTCGGCCAGTGGGGTTGGCGTATCCCGTTCCTGCTGGGAGCACTCCTGGCGTTGTTCGCGCTCTACCTGCGCAAGAACATGGACGAGAGCGAGGTCTTCGATTCGGAGCAGAACAAGGTGGAACAGGCACCGATCGCACGCAAGACCGTCGTCAGGGCGATCGTGTTGATGATCGGAATGACGTCGGGAATCACTGCGGCGCACTACACCTGGACCTCCTACGTCTCGACGTTCGCCATCACGCAGCGGGGGATGAACCCGGACACCGCGTACTGGATGCTCGTCGTCGCTCAGTTGATAGCGCTGGTGTCCCTGCCGTTCTTCGGTCGTCTCTCGGATTCGATCGGTCGACGGCCGATGCTGGCCGCGTTCGCCGTGCTGATGTTCGTGCTGCAGATCCCGCTGACGATGATGATCTCGACGCAATGGTGGTCACTGCTGCTCCCGTCGACGGTGGCGTTGCTCGTCATCGCCGTCCCGGCATCCATCCTTTCCTCGACTCTCTCGGAGAGCTTTCCCACCCGACTCCGCACGCAGGCAATCGGATTCGCCTATTCGTTCTCGGTAGCGGTGTTCGGCGGAACTGCGCCGTATCTCAACCAGCTCTTCCTCGGCCTCGACTTGGGCTGGGTGTTCGGTGTGTACATCATGTTCCTGGCCGCTCTGACCGGTGTCGCCTGCTTCTTCATGAAGGAAACCAAGGGAATTCGACTCGAAGACGTGTGATCCGAACCGGCCGAGTTTGCTCCTGACGTGGCGTGAGGTTCTACCGTTGCCTGCATGAACAGCAGCGATTCCAGCACATGGGGCATCGGTGATGTGGCCCGTAGAACCGGCGTCACCGAGCGTACGTTGCGCTACTACGAAGAACTCGGTCTGCTCGCTCCCGTCCGAGACGGAGGGGGCAGGCGTCGCTACGACGGGGGTGACCTCGACCGGCTGTACCGGATTCGACTGCTCCGAGAACTGGGCACCCCGCTGGGCGATGTGGAGCCGGACGCAGCGGATCTCCTGCACCTGAGTCGGCAGCATCTGGCCGACCTGGACCGGCAGATGGCCGAGCTCGCTCGTGTGCGAGAGCGGGTTCGGGCGGTCGAGGACCGGCTACTGCACGGTGCTCTCCTCGGCGACGACGCGCTGTTGGACCTACTCTCGGGCCTGTCGGCCGAGGAGCCGGCAGTCACCAGGCGCACCACGTTGCTGGTGTATCGCGACATCGCAGCAGCGCATTCCTACCTCGTCGACGTGTTCGGACTGGCTCCCGGGCCCATCGAATACGACGGCGACAGAGCAGTGCACGGGGAAGTGCATGCGGGTGACGGTGTGGTGTGGCTTCACCGCGAGGCCTCCGAACATCGGATGGTGTCGCCGCTGACAACCGGATCGGTCACCGCATCGCTTGCGATCCTCGTCGACGACGTCGATGCCCACCACGCTCGCGTGGCGGCAACCGGGGCATCGATCGACTACCCGCCCACCGACATGCCCTACGGCGTCCGTGAATACAGCGTGCGCGATCCCGAGGGACATCTGTGGTCGTTCCAGACGCCGATCGAAGAACCGGCGTCGTCATGAACTCGGTCGTTCCCTCTGGGATCCACCGGTGTTCAGAAGTGACGTCGATGCGGTGGCGGCGAGATCGTTGCCTCCCAACAGACGCATGAGCAGCAGGCCGTCGAGCAGTGCCACTGCAGCTGTGGCCTCCGTCCGTCGGTGGTCCGGACTACCGACGACAAAGCCGCTGAGCCACTCGATCCAGCCCTCCACCAGTAGTGAGGCCACCGACCGGTAGGGCTCCAGTCCTGCAGTGGCTTGTCCTATCGCCTCGAAATACAGACCGAACAACGGATCGTATTCAGGTTTTGCCACGACCGGCCACGCCGCCGCGACGAGGGAGCGGTGGTCGTTCATCGGCGTCGGGAACGCCGCGGACAGCACGTGCTGCAATCGGTCTCCCACCACCGACAGAACGGACGTCAGAAGGTCGTCCTTCGTGGGGAAGTAGTAGACGACCATGCGATCGCTGATCTGCAGACGCGACGCGAGTCGGCCGAAAGTCAAGCGGCTCAGGCCGCCTTCCAGGGCAGCGTCCAACGCGCCGGACAGCATCTCTTCGCGCGAATGTTTGGTGGCCACGCCTTGATTGTAGTGGGCACTACAGGTAGCGTTTCTGTAGTAACCACTACAAAATCTGAAGGAGACGCTATGCGTTCACAGTCGACCCCGTTGCTCGCACTGTCGGTTCTGCGATCGACTGCCGGTTTGGTGTCGTGGGTCAGTCCTGCGCACTCGTGGCGCGCCTTCGGTCTCGGACCCATGCGTGAACCCGGAAGCGCCGGGGTGGCGACTCGCCTCTTCGGAGTACGCGATCTGGCACTCGGAATGGCCTTGCATCACCCGTCCTCGGACGTTCGAAAGGCGGCGGTGGCGGCCGGGGTCGGGATCGATGCCCTCGATGTCGCGGCGAGCGTGCTCGGCCGACGCGCGGGAGCGCCCGCCGCGAGTCTGTTCGGAGTTGCGGCCGGTGCCACGCTTTTCGTCGCGCTGGGTGTGACCGTTCTGGCCGACACGAACTCGTGGTGAGTGCGTAAGCGACACGTGTTCGATCGACGTCGTGTCGATCCGCGATGATCTAGCTTTGATCGCAAGCGTCGGCTCGGCGCGGTGAACCCTTGGCAGAAGGACGCACTCCCATGACCGATGACGCACTGGCCGACTTCGAGCGAACCGAGTTCACCGCGGACGGGCGGACAGCGCCCGTCTATCGCATCGGAACCGGACCTGCTGTAATCGTGATGTCGGAAATGCCGGGCATCACTCCCAGGGTGGCGGACTTCGCGAGAACCGTCGCCGGAATCGGTTGTACGGCCGTCGTTCCGCACCTGTTCGGAGTCGACGGCAAGGATCCGCTGACCGCGCCGCTGGGAGCGCTCGGCACCGTTGCCACCATGTCCCGCGCCATGGTGCCGGCGTGCATCAGTCGCGAATTCACCATCCTCGCTACCGGTAAATCGTCGCGCATCGTGGTGTGGTTGCGGGCTCTGGCGGCGCAGGAGCACGAGCGCTGCGGCGGACCGGGCGTCGGTGCCATCGGAATGTGCTTCACCGGCGGATTCGCTCTCGCCATGGCGGCGGACGATCGACTGATCGCACCGGTGCTCTCGCAGCCGTCGCTCCCGTTCGCGGCATCGAAGTCTCGCGCTCGATCCATCGATATCACCCCGGGCGATCTCGACAAGGTCAAAAGTCGTTGTGCAGCAGGGGAACTCACGGTCCTGGGGATGCGCTTCGAGGGCGACAAGATGTGCCCGCCTGTGCGATTCCAATGGCTGCGAGAGCAGCTCGGCGACGCATTCGTCTCGGTGGAACTACCCGACTCCTCGTTCAACCCGGAAGCCTTCGGACCGCCGCATTCCGTTGTCACGGAGGGACTCATCGACGAACCAGGGCAGCCGACACGGCAGGCTTTGGACCAGGTACTCGACCTGTTCCGCAGTAAGTTGCTCGCAACGCCGTGAAGTCCCTCTTTGCGAACGCGGATGCGAAGCCTAGGGGCGAATTCACGACCACGGAATGGTGGCCTGCAGGACCGCCTCTGTCAACGCGGCGGTCCGTAACGCCGTCACCGTCTGATACTCGGGATCGGCCACCATCTCGCTGAACGCCTTACGTGACGGGTACTGGACCAGGAGCACCGCATCCCAGGCCTGTCCGTCCTCGGCGGCAAGTGCGGTCGAACCGTCGCCCGCGTACAGCACCGTCGCGCCGTAGCGCGGGAGAAACGTCTCGTCCAGTGCTTTCGCATATTCCGCGTAGGAATCGCGGCCACCTTCGGCGAACCGAAGCAGGTTGAGCATCACCACCGGCCCACCGGGGTCTTCTTCGAGGTAGCGCTTCAGGTCTCTTCCGCGGGGATCGACAGCCATCGTTCGAGTATGCGTGAACCGTCGATCATGTGGAGTGTAAAGCGCCGTCGTCGGTCGAGTCGGTCCGCTGTTGGACCCCACGAGACGATGGCTTCGCGCTCAGCGGTAGAACTTGGAGAGCGGGAAACCAGTGACTACATAAAGGGAAGTGTGTCGTCCATGACCGATGTCGATAACGTGACCGTACTCGGAACCGGAGTGCTCGGTTCGCAGATCATGATGCAGGCTGCTTACCACGGAAAAACCGTTGTGGGATACGACATTTTCGACGAATTACTTGCCAAGCTGCCGGACCGCTGGGAATGGATGCGCGGATATTACAAGCGTGACCTGAAGACTTTCGACGAGGAGCGATTCGACGAGGCCATCGAATCCATCACGACCACCACCAGCGTCGCCGAGGCCGTTTCGGACGCCGACCTGGTGATCGAAGCAGTTCCGGAGGATCTCGACCTGAAGAAGAAGGTCTGGTCGGATATCGGCGCGTCCGCTCCGCCGAAAACTATCTTCGTGACCAACTCGTCGTCACTACTGCCCAGCAGTTTCGCCGAGGCCACCGGGCGGCCGGAAAAGTTTCTTGCATTGCACTTCGCCAATCTCGTGTGGCGGTACAACACCGGTGAGGTGATGGCAACTGCTGCAACAGATCCTGTCTACTTCGATATCGTACTGAGCTTTGCGTCGGAGATCGGTCTCGTTCCCGTTCCGGTCCGTAAGGAAATTCCGGGATACGTGCTGAACAGCCTTCTGATCCCGCTGCTGCAAGCAGGAGCCAACCTTTACGTCGGCGGGGTTGCCAATCCGGCGGACATCGACAACGTGTGGCGCATAGCCACCGGGGCACCCGCCGGTCCGTTCCAGATATACGACACTGTCGGCTTCAACGTCGCTGCACACATCGCGCGCGCACACGGTGGCGAGGATCAGGTCAAATTTGCCGACATACTGCAAAAGGGTATCGACGCGGGAAAGACCGGTCTCGGGGACGGTGAAGGCTTCTACACGTACGACTCCGACGGCCGGCGACTCGATGCTGTCGAGTCGTGGAACATCAACTGAATCGCTCGATCACCGTCCCAAGAGGGTGACGAGTCCTCGTTTGGATCCATGCATGGGTGTCCGGGTTCTCGATGTGCCCGGCATTGCCGAAGGCCGGATCAACCGAGTTGCCGGAGTTGAATCGCAGTGTCCAACGCGAGTCGATGCCACGCAGATCGGGGATCTCGGCCGGTCAGTTCCTGGGCTCGGCGCAGTCGGTAGCGCAGAGTCTGCGGGTGTACCTGTAGTCGGGTGGCGGCAGCCGTTGCCGTACCGGTGGCGATGAAGGCCGAAAGGCCTTGCAGAATATGTTCGTTCGCCGCCTCGGTCAGCGGACCGAGCACGCCACGTACTACCTCGCTCGTGTCCGCGGTGGGGCGCGCGGTCAGCAGTGCCAGCAGCTGACCGTCACCCTGATCGAGCAGTGCCCGGTCGTCGAACGCGTGATCCGGTGCGGTGTCCAGCGCTTCCGATGCGAGTCGCCACGAACTGCTGATACCGGCAATGGTGGATCTCTCCACGAGGCATCCGCGCAGCATCAGATCTCGACACGCGAGGTCCGCCTCGGCGCGGTGGATCGATGGTGGCAACAACACGATCGCACGTTGCTCGCGCCGAGTGCACAAGTGGCTCCGCTGACCCGACGGCGCGGTGCGGTCCGGCGGAACGAGTCCTACTGCGAGGACCAGCGATTCGACGGTGTCGTCGGACATGGGTCGGCCCGGATCTGTCGATTGCACCACAAGCAGATTCGGGTGCGTGGGCAGCTTCAGGTCGAGTTCGCGCGAACGATCCGACACCGTCCCGGGTGAGTTGTGTCTGGCAGCAAGCAGGTCGTCGAGCAGCGCGGCATGCGCCTGCGCACGGTTGGATGTGAGCTGTTCGCGCGCAATGACGTACGCGCCGATGATTTCCTCGGAGATTGCGTCGATGGCGTCGAGTACGCCGAGGCCGAGTTCGGCAATGTCCGGTGGTTCGAGTACATCGAGATACTCGGTTGTCACGTGCCGAACGAACACGCTCGACGCGACTCGATACGCACGCAGCACATCGGCCAGCGGGCGCCCGTCCGCTGCGCGCGCGGCACCTATCGCGCGGAATCTACTGTGGTCACGGTCGTCGATCGTCCGATCGCCATGCGCCCACAGGGCCATCAACCGCCTCAGCGACCAATATGCGATGGCCTCGACATCGGCCAACTGCGCACCCTGCAGTGATCGGTAGACCGGGATCGCGTCGCGAATCGCGTGTACTGCGGATGCGACGACGGGGCCCAGCTCAGATTCGATCTTCGCGACTACGGCGACCCGCGCTGGGTACATCGACCTACCTCCCCACTCTTTGTCAGTATCCGACAAATCCTATAGTCATTTGAGGCAGTTTCCTTGAGATCCGGCACCGACGACAGCACAGTGGGGCAATGGACGCAGACGTGATCGTGGTGGGTGCAGGCTTGGCCGGACTGGTGGCGACCGCCGAACTGGCCGACGCCGGAAAGCGGGTGCTGCTCCTCGACCAGGAGCCCGAGCAGAACTTGGGCGGTCAAGCGTTCTGGTCGTTGGGCGGTCTGTTCATGGTGGACACCCCGGAGCAGCGACGCATGGGCATCAAGGATTCCGCAGAGCTTGCGTGGCAGGACTGGCTCGGAACCGCGACCTTCGACCGCGGCATCGACGATCCCGCGGGCGAGGATTACTGGGGGCACCAGTGGGCGCGCGCGTACCTCGATTTCGCGGCGGGGGAGAAACGGTCCTGGCTGCACGCGCAGGGTGTGCGGTGGGTTCCCATCGTCGGGTGGGCCGAACGTGGTGGCTACCTCGCCGAGGGGCACGGCAATTCGGTTCCGCGGTTCCATCTGACCTGGGGTACCGGTCCAGGGGTCGTTGCGCCGTTCGAGCGACGCGTACGTGAGGCCGCCGACAAAGGGTTGGTGCGCTTCGGTTTTCGTCACCGCGTCGACGAGTTCATCGTCAGTGCCGGCACAGTCGAGGGAGTCCGCGGCGCACTTCTCGAACCCAGTGCCGCGGAGCGAGGTTCGGGCAGTAGCCGCGTCGAGGTCGGCGAGTTCGAGTTGCGTGCCGGAGCCGTGCTCGTCACGGCGGGCGGCATCGGAGCCAACCACGACCTGGTGCGGGAGAACTGGCCGGCGCGGTTGGGAACAGCTCCGCAGTCCCTGATCTCGGGAGTCCCCGAACACGTCGACGGCCGCATGCTCGGCATCACCGAGAAAGTCGGTGGCCGTCTGGTCAACAAAGACCGCATGTGGCATTACACCGAGGGCATCAAGAACTGGAATCCGATCTGGAAGAACCACGGAATCAGAATCATTCCCGGCCCGTCGTCCATGTGGTTCGACGCGCGTGGGCAACGGTTCCCGGTTCCGAACTTTCCGGGATTCGATACCCTCGGAACGTTGAAAGCCATCCAGGACAGTGGATTCGAGTACTCCTGGTTCGTCCTGACGCAGAAGATCATCGAGAAGGAGTTCGCACTCTCGGGATCGGAGCAGAACCCGGACATCACCGGAAAGAACCTCAAGCTCGTTCTCGGCCGGGTGTTGCCCGGTGCCAGTGAACCGGTGGAGGCGTTCAAGAAGAACGGAGAGGATTTCGTCGTCGCCGACACACTCGCCGAACTCGTCCAGGGAATGAACAGGGTCTCCGGCGAAGATCTGATCGACCTCGCCGATCTGAAGCGGCAGATCGAGGCCCGCGACCGCGAGGTCGACAACCCGTTCACCAAGGACCTGCAGATCTCCGCAATCCACAATTCGCGTCGATCGCGCGGAGAGCGCATCGCGCGTACCGCCTCACCGCACAAGATTCTCGATCCCAAATCGGGTCCGTTGATCGCCGTGCGGTTGAACATCATCACGCGAAAAACATTGGGCGGCATTCAAACCGACCTGCAGGGCCGTGTCCTCGACGGCGACGGACAGGCGATAGACGGCTTGTGGGCGGCAGGTGAGATCGCCGGTTTCGGTGGCGGCGGTGTGCACGGGTACCGCTCGTTGGAGGGAACGTTTCTGGGTGGGTGCATCTTCGGCGGTCGGCAGGCCGGACGAGCGCTCGCTGCGCAAGCGTGAGAGTGGCCCGGAGAATCGGTCGTCCCGCGCTGCCGGGTCCGACGGAGATCGCCACCACTGCGTCGGCGAGTCCGCGGTCGCCGGTGACGGTGTCGTTCCTCGGTGTGAGCACGGTGCTCTTCGACGACGGCGAATCGGCGATCCTCACCGACGGCTTCTTCTCGCGACCGTCGCTTCCGAAAACCCTCGCCCTACCGCTGCGGTCGGACATGCGGCGCATCGACGCGGCCCTGCGCAGAGCAGGGATCACCATGCTCGACGCTGTGCTGTGCGCACACTCGCACTACGATCACGCACTCGACTCGGCGGCGGTAGCGCTGCGCACCGGTGCCGTTCTGGTCGGCGGTTCCTCGACCGGTTTCATCGGGCAGGGTTCGGATCTCCCGAACGACCGGATCGTCGTCGTCGAGAACGGTGGGACAACGTCGCACGGCAGCTTTGCCGTCACGTTCGTCGAATCGGTTCACTCGTATCCGGATCGAGCGCACGGAACGATAGACCGGCCACTGACCCAACCGGCTCGGGTGCGTGAGTACCGGTGCGGGGAGGCATGGTCGATGCACGTCGAACACGTTCCGAGTGGCCGCACCGCACTCGTGCACAGCAGCGCCGGTTTCCGGTCCGGCATGCTCGACGGTCGCCATGCCGAGGTGGTCTACCTCTCGATAGGACAACTCGGCCGCCGACCGCGCGCGTTCGTCGAGCAGTACTGGCAGGAGACGGTCGCAGCGGTCGGTGCCCGACGCGTGGTACTGACGCACTGGGACAACTTCTTTCGGTCTCTGGACGAACCACTGCAGGCGCTCGCCTACGCCTTCGACAACATGTCTGCCTCCATCGATGTGCTGGACGCCTGCGCGCGACGAGACGGGATCGTCCTCGAACTGCCGACCCTGTGGCGACGCGCGGACCCATGGTCCGACCGAGGCCGAGTGTGATTCGGGACCGTCGCAGTGCAGATCGGTCAGAGATCCTCGAGGGTGATCAGACCGTCCTGCAGCGCCCGGGCCACGAGTGAGGCCTTGGTGGGTGCCGCCCGACCGACGGTGGCATACTTCGCCCGAATTCGAGACAGGTGGGTGTTGACCGTGCCGAGCGCGATGTGCAGAACCGCGCACACTTCCTGTTTGGAGTCGCAGCGCAACCATGCACCGAGGACTGCGATTTCACGCGCGGTGAGCCCGGAATCAGCAAACCTCGGCGCTTCCTGCAGTGGCCGAGGCGTATCGGTGCCCGAGTTCGCAGCGGTCCTGGCTCGCACGGCCGATGCAGTGCGGCGCGGCGCGAATCGCTGCGCCGGGTGGATCGCAGTACCGGTCGCTGCCTGATTCGTCGTGGTCGACGGACCTGTACTCGTCTCTCGCATGCATCCCCCACTGTCCGACTTGGGTGTTTCGAGTATCCGACCACGCGGAAAAACATGAAACAACACCAAGCGGTTCGAGGTGGAAGACCGTATTGGAGAGTGCTGTCGACAAAGCTTTACTTGCTTGTAAAACTGCTACGAGTCGGCCTCGGGCCGGGGTACCTCGAAGGCGAGCAGTGCGACGTCGTCCTGCAGGCCGTCCCCGAAGGACGCCAACAGTGACGTGAGATCGTCGACGATCTTCGGTGCAGTGGTCGCACCCTTTCTCGCAGCGAAGGATTCGAGGCCACCGTCGTCGTCGAAGCGCGTCCGCCCGGGTCCGACGATCGCTTCGGTCAATCCGTCGGTGTAGAACGCCATGACGTCGCCGGGGCGCAGGGTCACCGATGCCGATGCGAAGTGCGGCTCGGCCAACGCTCCGACCAACTGGCCACCTGTGGTGTCGACGAAGTCGACGACGGCGTCGTGCGTGATACGCAGTGCCGGCGGATGTCCGCCGCTGGCGAGGTCCACCACTGCGCCGTCCGGTCCCGGAGTGATGGTGCCGAAAACCACCGTGCAGAAACGTGGGTCGTCTCCGTGGAACTCGTGGTGCAGAACGGTATTGAGGTTGTCGAGCACCGCGATCGGGTTGCGGTCGAACACTGCGGCGGCGCGGAGGGTGTAACGGGTCAGTGAGGTCACGGCGGCGGCGCCCGCGCCCTTACCGCTCACGTCACCGAGGAAGAAACCCCACGTCTGTTTGTCGAGCGGAAACACGTCGTAGAAGTCGCCGCCGACCTCGTCGATGGATGCGGGGTGATAGTGCGCTGCCACGTTCATGCCCGTCGGAGCCGACAGGATCGGCGGCAGCAGGGTGCGTTGCAGCGTCGACGCCAGAATCTGTACCTGGGTTTTCTCCGCCTCGGCCTGCTTGCGTGCTTCTTCCGAGGCCCCCAGTGCGTCCTGCGATCTGTCCAGAGCGGCCTCGGCATCGTCCTGGGCGGCCTCCGCGTTGTGGCGGGCGTCGACCAGATCCTTCTCGCGCACATGGCGTTCGGTTTCGTTGTGCAGCGTCATCGTCACCGTCACGGCCCCCTCGGGCGTGCGCAGACTGTTGGCCAGGATCGACACGGCTATTGCGGCACGTCGATCGGATGCGATGGTCAATTTCGCGTCCGCTCCGACCGGCGAGTCCGATTCCGACGTCGACACGACATCCATCAGAGCCGCCAGGATCGGCTCGAACTCGACCGTGAACAGGTCGGTGACCGACATTCCGACGAGCGTCTCGCGGCTGCGCGCGGTGATCCGCGCGGCGGCCGCGTTGGCGTAGAGGATTTGCGAGGTGGCGACGTCGACCGAGAACACGCCGCACGGTGCAGTGTCGAGTAGATCAGCAGCCGTGGCGGACATGGGGACTCCCTTCGGTCATGACGAGCGGGTGGCGGATCTCGATCGGTCGGTTGTCATCGGGTCGGTCCATACAGCGGTGACCATTGTGCCGAAACCGGGTCGGTGGTCGACCAGGAGATCGTCGGCCACCGCGGCTGCGAGTTGTAGACCGTGACTGCGATTGGTCGTCGGATTCGGTGGACGCCACGTCCCGGTATCGGAGATCGTCACCGTCAGTGTCCGGTGTTCGTAGGCGGCGGTGACCGTCATCGGTCCGGCCTCGGGCGCCGAGTGGTACGCGTGTTCGACCACGTTTGCGAGTGCTTCGTAGACCCCGAGGACGATGTCGTCCACCAGATCGTTCCTCACTCCGAGTTCGACGACCCACTGGTGCAACCGACGCCGGAGGGCTGTCGCCACGGCCGGTTCGGCCGACGCGGTGTGGGTCCAACGACTGGGAGCGAGACTGCTTTCGGTCATCGCGGAAGCCCGACTCGGTGTCGGCCGGTCATCGGTCGACCTCTGCATCGAGCGCAGCCGACCGAACGTGGGCAACCGCGTCGGGCACGGTCGTGAAAGTCGCCATCACCCGATCGATTCCACTGAGCTGGACCGGCCGAACCACGACTCCGTCGACCGCTACCAGCGCCATGCGCGAGGCATCGGGTAGTCGATCGCACACTCGTACCAGCACTGTGATTGCGCTGGAAGAGAGGAAGCTGACGTCCGTGAGGTCCACCACGAGACCACCTCGTGCGGTGTCGGCCGCGGGGAATGCGACGGCCGACAGTTCCGGGATGGTGTCGAGATCGAGTTCGCCTCGAACGGTGAGGACGGTCGTCGCGTCGTGTGCTGCCGCCGCGATCTCGAAGGCTGCTCCGGTCGGCTCGTCTGGCATGTTCTCGACGTTACCTGTTATCCGGTCCGATTCACGATCGAAACGTGTCGGCGAACAGGCCGCCTGCACCCAGTACCTCCAGGACCATGCGCACCGACCGTGCGGGTGCGAGTACGTCGATCTTGCCGGGATGAACGTAGGTGGCGTCGATGATCGCGTTGGCCACGCCGGAGTACATGAACGACACCTCCGACAGATCGACCGAGACCTGATCGGACGCGTAGGCCAACCGGTCGAGACTGTGGACGAATTCGGCTCGAGTCGACATGTCCAGTTCGCCGAAGGCGCGCAGAGTGTTGTGGCCGTTCGAGCCCATGACAGTTTCGAGTCGGAATACACCCTCGTCATCGCGAATGGAGCGTTCCATGGTTGCGGTGCTTGTCAACATGCTTACCTCTTCCCCGCAGCGATTGTTCCCGGCGGGTGCCCCTCCGGTCA
The DNA here is from genome assembly GCF_002258565.1 of Rhodococcus sp. 05-2254-6. Classification (NCBI taxonomy): domain Bacteria; kingdom Bacillati; phylum Actinomycetota; class Actinomycetes; order Mycobacteriales; family Nocardiaceae; genus Rhodococcus; species Rhodococcus sp. 05-2254-6. Next base: position 9,753 of record NZ_NOZF01000018.1, on the reverse strand, counting down.
CGAAACGCTGAGTTGTTGTGGGTTCAACAATGTCAGCGTCCGATTTCGGAAGACTCCGGCGAAGGTCTCGAACCGGTAACGAAAGATCTCACTTCGATAACGGCGTTCACCGGGTCAACATGTCGATGAGTGAACCGGTGACTTTCTTCTTCACCCAGCCGGTGACACCTCGCTGGCCGAGCGCTGCCCGGGCGGCATTGAGCCCGGCCGCTCCGTGCACTCCGCCACCGGGGTGCGCCGATGCCGAGCCCAGGAACAGACCCTCCACCGGCGTCTCCGACCGACCCAGACCCGGTGTCGGTCGAAATATCAACTGCTGCTGCAGCTGTGCGGTTCCGCCGTTCACCGCACCACCGTGCAGATTCGCGTCGGCACCGTACAGATCGCTCGGTCGCTGTACGACCCGCCCGACGACCGAATCGAGAAACCCCGGTGCGTGGGCGTCGAGGACTTCGTCCACCCGATCAGCCACGGCGTCGGCGGCCGCGTCGTCGACGACGCCTCTCGGCAGATGCGTGTAGGCCCAAGCGCTTTCGGTGCCTTCCGGTGATCTGCTCCGATCGGCAGTGGTCATCTGACCGAAGAGCATGAACGGACTCGCGGGAAGGACTCCGGTCGTGAGATCGGCTGCCCAATGCACGAGACCGTTGTCGTCCGCACCGAGATGAACGGTGCCGGCATCGGCCAGAGACGGTGAATTCCAAGGGATTCTACGATCGAGCGCGTAGTTGACCTTGACCACAGGGGTGTCCCACTCGAAGGTGCGCAGGTCGTCGTGCACACGGCGCGGCACGGCGTCGTACGGAAGCAGCGAACCGTAGAGCGCCGGTGCGGACACGTCGGCCACGATCGCTCGGCGCGCCCGAAACGTGTCTCCGGCGGCGGTGTGCACCGCCCGAGCTCGACCGCCGCGCACCTCGATGTGCTCGACCGCCTGACCGCACTCCAGCACCGCACCCGATGCGGCGCCACGCCGAATCAACGCGGACGTCAACGCAGAGGATCCGCCGACGGGGGTAGGAAACCCGACGTCTTGGGCCAGCATCGTGAGCAGCCAGCCCATCATCCCGCTCACGGGGGCGTCGGTCGGGACGTCACCGTGCATGGCGTTGCCCAGCAGGAGGCAGCGAGCGGCCTCGCTGTGGAAGAGTTCGTGCGCCATCACACGGGCGGGGAGAGCGGCGAATCGTGCGAAGCGCAGCGTCTCGGGAACGCCCAAGGCGTGGACGAGGCGGGCCGCGGGGACTACTGGTGGAAACGGTCCGAACAGCGAGTTCATGAAGGGCTCGCGAATGCGCTCCCACTGCTCGAAGAGTCGCAACCAGGTGCGGCCGTCTCGCGCGTCGTGTTCCGACAGCCGCGCGGCGGTGGTCTCGACATCGTGGTGGACGACCGGAGCGTCGGTGTCGTGCGGCGACCGCGCATGGCCGTACACCGCGGGGGAGTGCGACCACTGCAGCCCGTGGCTTTCCAACTCGAGTGCCTTCATGGCAGGCGAGGCGAGCGCCAGCGGGTAGAACGCGCTGAAGAGGTCGCTGGTGAAACCGGGAACGAGCTCGGCGCTGCGCACAGCGCCGCCGGGATGTTCGGCGGCCTCGAGGACCACGACGTCCCAGCCGGCGTCTGCCATCGCTGCCGCCGCGACCAAGCCGTTGTGGCCACTGCCGATCACGATCGCGTCTACTTCGGTCGTGGTCATCGGGATGTACTCCTCTGCTCGGTCTTGGTCCTGCCGGTCAGCACGGTACCGACGAAGTACAGCGCCACGCCTACCGCAAGAAGCAGTCCGGCGCGGAGCCACGTTGCTCCCGACTGCTGGGTCAGCAGTACGGCACAGGTGATCAGCGCCAGGACGGGAAGTGCTGCGGGCGTTCGGAAATGGTCGGTCTCTGCCCGATCTCGGCGTAGTACGAGCACGGCGACGTTGGTGCTGACGAAGACGAACAGCAGCAGGAGCACCACGGTTTCGGCCAGTGCCGCAACAGAACCGGTGGTGGCCAGGACCATCGCGACAGCTGTGGTGGCGACGATGGCAGTCCACGGTGTCTTGCGACCCGGCAGAACCTCGGCGAGCACTCCGGGGAGCAGACCGTCGCGCGCCATCCCGAACGTCAGCCGCGATGCCATGATCATCGTCAGCAACGCGCCGTTGGCGACAGCGACGAGTGCGATCAGACCGAAAACCGACGGCGGAATGCCGGCATCCGCTGCAGCGACGACCTCGAGCAGTGGACCGGTGGACTGCGACAGTGTGTCGGCAGGTACGACCGTCGACACAGCAAGCCCGACGAGCACGTACACCACACCGGCCACGGTGACGGCACCGAGGAGGGCTCGTGGGTAGACCCGGCGCACGTCCTCGACTTCCTCGGCGATGTTCGCGGACGTCTCGAAACCCACGAACGAATAGAAGGCCAGCAGAGCCGCGCCGAGAACCGCCAAGGTCGGTGTCGTCTCGTCGGTGAATTCGAGGACGCGAGAGGGCACACCGTCGCCGCGGCTCAACACCAGTCCGGCAAGGGCGATGACGACGACCAGCCCGGACACCTCGACCACCGTCATCACGAGATTGGCGCGGAGAGACTCGGTGATACCGCGCGCGTTGAGCAACCCGATCAACAGCAGGAAGACCACTGCAGCGGGTACGGCAGGCACGTCGAGGAACACGCCCAGATAGTCACCCGAAAAGGCGAGTGCCAGCCCGGCCGCACTGGTGACACCCGCGGCGAGCATCGAGAATCCGACGAGGAACGACACCATCGGTTTGCCGTACGCCTGTTGCGCGAAGACCGCCGCGCCGCCCGCCCTCGGATATTTGGTGACCAACTCTGCGTACGACGCCGCGGTCAGCAGCGCCATCAGCAGCGCGACGAGCATGGGGAGCCAGATCGCTCCGCCGACCTCACCCGCGATCTCACCGACGAGAGCATAGATTCCGGCACCGAGCACATCGCCGAGAATGAACACGAACAGCAGTTTTCCCGAAACTGCTTGTCGCAGTGGGGTCTTGGTCACGGTGCAGTTGACCGCTCGGCCAGGAGTGCAAGCCTGCGCAGCGCCTCGGCGTTGCGTGGATGCGCCAGAAGATGTTGGACCCGGTCCGGGACCAGATCGAAGGGTGCCGTGATTGCGTGCTCGATGATTTCGATGCGGCAGCCCGAGGCGAGAGGATGCAGTCGCACTGTTATCGAGGCCTTTCCGAACGGCAGTGCACGGGCTTCGAGCACAAGTTCTCGACCGGCATGGAGTCCCACCGACCGCGTGACGTCACTGAGTACCGCAGGCCACGCACCCACCGAGTGATGAATGGAGCTGCCGACTGCGGGCCAGTTGCCGTCGACAGCGCGGATGCGGGACGCGCCGACGACCCAGGTCGCATAACTCCATCCGTTCGCCAGGACGTCCCAGACGTCCTCGCAGGTGGCTGACGTATTTCTGCTGGTGGGCACGATTCGGCCTCCGAAACTCTCGTCATTGTGCGTGATTGCACGATCTCCGATCGTGCTCCGCTACTCCTGGGCTCGAAGTCGATGTACTGCGCGGTGTCGTCGGTTGCTCGATGAGACGCACCGACTTCGACGTATGCCCCGAAACCTCCGGACCCAATCCCGTGGCGACCACTCGCGTCGGTGCCGATCTGCGATTGTCATACTGAGGCCATGTCGACAATCGCCTATGTCATCGCTGGTTCGGAAGCCACCGGCGGAGCCGGTCTGCAAGCAGATCTCAAGACATTCGAGCGGCTCGGGGTCTACGGAGTCGGCACGATCACGTGCATCGTCTCGTTCGATCCGAAGGCGGGCTGGGGGCACCGATTCGTGCCCATCGACAGCACGGTCATCGCCGATCAGATCGAAGTAGCCACTGCCGCACACGATCTCGATGTCGTCAAGATCGGCATGCTCGGCACCCCCGTCACCGTCGACACGGTAGCGGCGTCGCTGCGCCTGCAGCCGTGGCGGCACGTAATCGTCGATCCGGTCCTGATCTGCAAGGGCCAGGAGCCGGGTGCCGCACTCGACACCGACAATGCCCTGCGGCGCGAGATACTTCCGTTGGCCACCGTGATCACCCCCAATCTGTTCGAGGCGCAGACCTTGTCCGGAATGGACGCCATCGACACCGTCCACGACCTGGGTGAGGCCGCCAAGAGAATCGCCGATCTCGGGCCTCGTTTGGTGGTGGTCAAGGGTGGCACAGGTCTGCCCGGCGACGAGGCCGTCGACGTCGTCTACGACGGGTCCGAACTGACCGTGCTGCGCGCCCCCAAGGTGGGCGAAGAGCGCGTGTCGGGTGCCGGCTGCGTGTTCGCCGCAGCCATCACCGCGGAGCTCGCGAAAGGCGCAGACGTGCTCGACGCCGTCGCGACGGCCAAGGATTTCGCGCACGCCGGCATTGTCGGCCGACTCGCCAGCCACGCTCCGTTCGCGGCAGTGAGTTGGCACGACTGATCGTCCGATCCGACCTCAGGTTTACCGCCGGTGACAAGCGGGCAGCCGATACGAACCGCTTGTCTCGAATGGGACGAGCGGTCCGTATCCGGAGAGGATCCACATGGCAGACGAGAACACGAGCGAATCCGACGCCGGGGCAACCGACGACGATCGGACGACGCGCGGGCATGCGGGTGAGGCAATCGTCGACACGCGCAACTGGCCCGGGTACATCTGTATCGGAGTGGCGTTGGTGAGTCTCGGTCTCACTCTCACCGCGGCAGGTTACGGATTCACCGGGTGGGTGTGGATCGGGGCCATTGCCGCGCCGGTGCTACTCGTCTCCGGGATTGCCCTGGTCCTTCTGGAGCGCAAGCGTGTCAAGGCCAAGGAAGGCAAATCCCTCACCGACCCGGCGGGTCATTGACCGTTTGCCATGCCGGCCGGCGCTGCTGGTCGACGCACCCGTGGACCGGCCTAACGGAGGGCGTGCTCGGAGTTCCTGGCCTTCTTGCCCTGCGACTTGTCGGCTCGCCTCTGCGCGAATCTGCCGGCCGATTTCAGGCCTCTGGACACGAAGTTGTCCTTTCCTGTTCGCTTTTCGAGGCTCTGACCGGCGAAGGCCAGCAGTCGGGCCAGGATGGGTAGACCGATCGCGACGACGAGGTAGCGGTACAGGTACTTACGGGCAAGCAGGGGGATCATCGGACTGCGCGTCGAACCTTGAGCGCTGCGGTCGCGGTCAGCGTGATGACGGCACCGACGACGGCTGCACCGAGCAGAGAGACACCCTGGCCGAGGTCGAAGTTCCAACCCAGGAAGTTGATCGTGGTGTGCACGGTGTTCTGGAGCACGAAGATCACCAGCGCTGCGACCAGGACGAGCGTGATCAGGAGGGCGAACTTCGAGGCGAATCCGCCGCGTCGCTTGGGGGCCTTGGTCGTGTCTGTCGATGTGGTCATGAGGGGAATCCGTTCTCTGGTGTGAGGAAAAGTGGGAGTGAAAAGCAAGTGCCGCCGATCATCGAGATCGGCGGCACTCGATGTGATGGAGGGTGGTTACTTGAAGGTGTCCTTGATGTTCTCGCCGACCTTCTTCACGCCTGCCGAACCCTGGTCCTTCTTGCCCTCGGCCTCGAGGTCCTTGTTGTCGGTGGCGTCGCCCACAACCTCCTTGGCCTTGCCGATGGCGTCTTCTGCAGCGTTCTTGGCCTTGTCGATGAAGCTCATGGTGTTGCCCTTTCAGGTGGCTGTGATTGTTGGTAACGGATACTTAGTCGGTTTCCGCCTCCGAAAACAAACGCCGCTGTGATGTAGCTCATATCACTGCGGTGTTCGCTCGGAACATCAGGTGAGGGAGACCAGCTCGGTGATGTCGTCCTGAGGCAGCTCGCCGTCGACCACGGCGGTCACGACCGAACTGTTCAGGGTGATCGCACCCTTGTGGTTGTCCAGGAATGCGGTGTCGGCAGCATCGCGGCCGACCGAGATTCGTACCAGCGTCGAGCGCGGGGCGAGGCAGGTGGCATCGACAACACGCCACTGGCCGCCCACGAACGCCTCGGCGACGGCATGGAAGTCCATCGGATCGCAGCCGGGTGCGTACACCGCCACCAGCCGAGCCGGAACGTTGACCGCACGCAGCATGGCGACCACGAGGTGCGAGTAGTCCCGGCAGACACCCTGTCCGGCGAGCAGTGTGTCGACGGCTCCGTCGATCGGATCGCTGCTTCCCGGAACGTAATTCAGACGTGCGCCCACCCATGCGGAGATCTTCGCGAGCAGTTCCTCGGAGTCCGCGTAGTCGCCGAATTCGGTCGCGGCGAACCCGTAGAACTTGTCTGCTTCGGCGTATCGGCTCGGCCGGAGGTAGAGCGACATGTCGTAGTCGGTGACCGGAGCCGGGGTGGTGTTGCCCAGAATGGTGGCGTCGTACGAGACCTGCAGATTGCCGACGTCGGCAGGCATGACGTGGATCCGGTTGCCGTGCGGTCCGCTCACTTCCTTGGCCTCGATGGGGTTACCGTCGAGGACGAAGGACAGTGACTCGGTGACCGTCGTACCTGGGTGCGGTGCGACTGCGATCTGGAATTCGAGCGTGGTGGCTGCGGTGATGTCTACATCGAGGCGCGCGGATACGTCGCGTTTGAGCATGGGAACTCCTGGCAGGTGGGGTGGGTGAACCTGCTGCCAGTACCCACGTTCACCGAAGCCAAACGCCGCTGCTCAGCAGGTGATCAACGCCACCCAAGGGCGGGAGCGACGTCGCGCAGCAGTGTCTCGAGCACGTGAGCGCAGTAATCGACGCCCAGTTGGTTGGGGACGGTGAGCAGCAGAGTGTCTGCGGCAGCGATCGCTTCGTCGGTGGCCAGTTCCTCGATCAGCCGGTCGGGCTCGCCCGCGTAGGTCTTGCCGAACCGTGCTTTGCCGCCGTCGAGGTAGCCGACCTGGTCGTCGCCGGTGCCCTCTCGGCCGAAGTAGGCCCGATCGAGATCGCTGACGATCGGAAAGATGCTGCGGCTCACGGACGTTCGCGGCGCGAAGTCGTGGCCGGCATCGCTCCACGTCTTGTGGAAACGTTCGATCTGCTCGGCCTGCAGTTGATGGAACGGCACGCCGGTGTCTTCGCTCAGCAGTGTCGAGCTCATCAGGTTCATACCCTGGCGCGCGGTCCACTCGGCGGTCTCGCGAGTTCCGGCACCCCACCAGATGCGCTGACGCAAACCGGGGGAGTGCGGTTCGAGGCGCAGCAGGCCGGGTGGGTTGGGGAACATCGGCCGTGGATTCGGCTCCGCGAAGCCCCTGCCCTCGAGAAGATCGAGGTAGATGCGGGTGTGCTCACGCGCCATATCGGCATGATCCGAGCCGTCGGCGGGTGCGTAGCCGAAGTAGCGGTAACCCTCGATGACCTGCTCGGGCGATCCTCGACTGATACCGAGTTGCAGCCGTCCGCCGGAGATGAGGTCGGCAGAGCCCGAGTCCTCGGCCATGTAGAACGGGTTCTCGTAGCGCATGTCGATGACGCCGGTGCCGATCTCGATGGTGCTCGTCTTGGCGCCGACGGCAGCGAGCAGAGGGAACGGCGACGCGAGTTGGTTGGCGAAGTGATGGACGCGGTAGTACGCGCCGTCGGCACCGAGTTCTTCGGCTGCGACCGCGAGGTCGATGGACTGCAGCAGCACGTCCGACGCGGACCTCGTCTGCGACTGTGGGGATGCCGACCAATGTCCGAAGGACAAGAATCCGATCTTCTTCATCACGCGCTCTTTCGTTGAAGGATCAACTAAGTTCACTGTACTGCAGCGTGTGTCGAGGTGGATTCATTCCCGGCTCCGGCTAGGCACCGATTCCGGCGGTCAAGAGCTTCGCCAATTCGAGATAGGCGTCGCCGTCGCTCAACCCCGTCAGGCGAAACACCTCACGCGTCTGGATGCGCACCATGACCGAGGAGGCGACATCGCCGACGAATGCGGCGTGCACGTCTCGTACTTCACCGCTGGCCACGCCCTCGCTGATCAACTCCTGAACACGCCGAGCGGCGATCGCGGTATTGCGCTCGTACACCGAACGAGCGGATTCGAGAGATGCCAGATCGGTCATGAACTGCTCGGACGCCGATTCCAGGGCTGCGCCGACGGCGGTCAGATATGTCGTGATGCGATTGCGGGTGCCGTCCACCTCGGCGACCGCGTTCTCGACCTGGGTGGTCATGGACTTGAAGTAGTGCACTGTGGCGCCGCCGACGAGTTGATCCTTGCTCGACGCCAGTGTGTACAGCGTGGACTTGGAGCATCGGAGGCGGGCAGCGATGGTGTCGAGCGTCAGGTGGGCGAAGCCCTGTGCCAGAAACAGGCTCACGAGCTGGTCGAAGAGCTCGGAACGGCGTGCCGTGGCATGCGAGGTCACGGGTGCGTTCACATCAGGGATGGTACTGCATCGCCTTGTGCAGTACTGTGCATCAGTACTGCGGATCATCCGGCAGTACTGATCCGAACTTCCCGGAGGTTTTTCACGTGCCCGTCGATCGTCTGTTGCCCACTGCCGAAGCGCGCGACCTCATCGCGCTGACCCGCGACGTGGCAGACAAGGTGCTCGACCCGATCGTCGACGATCACGAGCGGCGTGAGGCGTACCCGGACCATGTGTTCGCCACCCTGGGGGAGGCAGGACTGCTGAGCCTGCCGTACGCGGAGGAATGGGGCGGTGGTGGCCAACCGTACGAGGTCTACCTCCAGGTCCTCGAAGAACTGGCGTCGCGCTGGGCGGCAGTGGCCGTTGCAGTGAGCGTGCACGGTCTGGCCTGCTATCCCGTGATGGCCTTCGGTACGGACCAACAGAAAGCCGACAAGCTTCCCGACATGCTCGGCGGGGCTCAGATCGGTGCCTACTCGTTGTCCGAGGCGCAGGCCGGTTCGGACGCTGCCGCACTCAGTTGCAAGGCCACCCCGACCGAGGGCGGCTACACGGTGAACGGTTCGAAGGCGTGGATCACGCACGGTGGAGTGGCGGACTTCTACAACCTGTTCGCCCGAACAGGTGAAGGATCCAAGGGAATCTCGTGCTTCCTCGTTCCGGACGGAACCGACGGCCTGAGCTTCGGTAGGCCCGAGGAGAAGATGGGGCTGCACGCCGTCCCGACGACCTCGGCGCACTACGACAACGTGCACGTCCCCACCGAGTGGCGAATCGGTGCGGAGGGGCAGGGGCTGCAGATCGCCTTCAGCGCGCTCGACGCCGGACGGCTCGGAATCGCCGCTGTAGCAGTGGGAATCGCCCAGGCGGCACTCGACGACGCGGTGAAGTACGCCCAGGAGCGTACGGCGTTCGGCAAGAAGATCATCGACCACCAGGGCCTCGGTTTCGTATTGGCGGACATGGCGGCCGCAGTGGACTCCGCTCGCGCCACCTACCTCGACGCCGCCCGTCGGCGTGACGCCGGACTTCCTTACTCGCGCAACGCTTCCGTGGCAAAGCTGATCGCCACCGATGCGGCCATGAAGGTGACCACCGACGCGGTGCAGGTCTTCGGCGGCTACGGCTACACCCGCGACTTCCGCGTCGAGCGATACATGCGCGACGCCAAGATCACCCAGATCTTCGAGGGCACCAACCAGATTCAGCGTCTGGTGATCGCCCGATCGCTCGCAACCAGCTGACATCAGAACCCACTCGACACGCCCGAACAAGCAACCGTAGGGGACACCTTCATGACCACGACCGAACCCGATATCCATACCACTGCGGGTAAATTGGCCGATCTTCGTAAACGTCTCGCGGTTGCGGAGATTCCGTCCGGTGAGGCAGCGGTGGACAAGGTCCAC
>NZ_NOZF01000165.1:0-22893 GCF_002258565.1 Rhodococcus sp. 05-2254-6 | reverse complement strand
GCCAAAGGCAAGAAAATTCGACAACGACAGCGGCCCACTTCCTCGGAAGTGGGCCGCTGTTGTCGTTTCTGCACTCCCCCGCTCCGCGTCAATGGACCCTTGCACTTCCCAGACGTATGCAGCGGTCCATTCACTCAGCCACTGACTCTGCGTGGATGGACCGTTGCACTGCTCAGACGCATGTGATGGTCCATTGACGCGTGCGGGGCGGGGCGACGCGTGCGGGGCGACGGGCGGGGGCCACCGACTGGATCAATGCGAGATTCAGTCGGTCAGACTGCAACGAAGGGACATTGATCCCAACCGGGGCGGGCGTCGGTCAGGCTCAGGCGTCGGCGTCGGTTCCCAGGAGTGCGGTGATCATTCCTGGAGCCAGTGCTACCGCGGGCAGAGCGTTGACGTTCAGGTCGATCAGTTCGTCGCGGCTCAGTTCGGGCGCGGTGAGCCAGTTGATGGTCGTTTCCTCGACGAATGCGATCCAGCCGCGGACGGCCAGCACGATGGTGGGGGTGACCTCGATGTCGAGTCCCCCGAGTTGCGCGACGGTTCGCTCGGCCATGGCGGAGCGGGTGTCCTCGAACAGCGCGCGCATCTGCGGGTCGCCACTGGGAGTGCCGCGCAGGAGCGAGACGTACATCTGCCGCTTGTCGGTGACGTAATCGACGTAGTTCGCAATGGAATCACGCAGAATCTCGTACGGTGGCAACGACGAATCGGGTGCGGTGCGCTCGAGCATGACGCGCGAGGATTCACGCACGATTTCGAGGTGGAACTCCTGCTTGGAGGCGAAGTAGTGGAACAGAAGACCTCGGGAGACGCCTGCTTGGTCTGCGATGTCCTCGACGGAGATCTGTTCGAGGGGGCGGTCGGCGAGCATTTCGGTGCCGAGCTCGATCAGTTGCGCTCGTCGTTGCTGCGGACTGAGTCTGGTCCTCTTCGTTGTCGATGTGCCGGGGCTGTTCACGAACGCTATGCAACCACCCTACTGAATGTTAGTCAATAACTATTGACTCACACTCAATAAGCTTCTACGCTCCCCTACATGAGTCTTCCCGTAACAGATACTTCGGACCGTGCAACGACGCCGCGTCACGTCGATACGCTGATCATCGGCAGCGGATTCGCCGGCCTCGGTGCCGCGATCAAGTTGACGAAGGCAGGCAAGAAGGACTTCGTCGTCATCGAACGCGGCCACGACGTCGGTGGCACCTGGCGCGACAACACCTACCCCGGTGCCGCCTGCGACGTGCCGTCGCACCTGTACTCCTACTCGTTCGCGTTGAACCCGAACTGGACGCGCTCGTTCTCCACGCAGCCCGAGATCCAGAAGTACATCGCCGGGGTGGCGCGCAAGTACGGCGTCATGGACAAGCACGTGTTCGGCACGGATGTGACCTCGGCCCGCTGGAACGCCGAGACCAACCGCTGGGACGTCGAGACCACCACGGGCAACTACACCGCGAAGATCGTCGTCTCCGCCGTCGGCGCGCTGTGTGAGCCGAACCTGCCCGACATCAAGGGAATTCACGACTTCAAGGGCGACGTCTTCCATTCGGCCCAGTGGAATCACGACGTCTCGCTCGCCGGCAAGCGCGTCGCCGTCATCGGTACCGGCGCGTCGGCGATCCAGATCGTGCCCGCCATCGCAGATCAGGTGAAGCACCTCGACGTGTACCAGCGCACCGCGCCGTGGATTCTTCCCCGCGCGGACCGCCCGTACACCAAGCTCGAGCGCTTCGCCTTCAAGCACGTTCCCGGATTCCAGCGACTCTCGCGCACCGGCATCTACGCGATGCGCGAGACGCAGGTCGTCGGACTGGCGAAGGCCCCGGCCTTCATGAAGCCGCTGCAGTGGGCGTCGGAGAACCACCTGCGCACGCAGATCAAGGACAAGACCCTCCGCGCGAAGGTCACGCCGAACTTCCGCATCGGCTGCAAGCGCATGCTGATCTCGAACGCGTACTACCCCGCGCTCGCCAAGAGCCACGTCGATCTCGTCACCGACGGCATCGCCGAGATCCGCGAGGGCTCCATCGTCACCAAGGACGGCACCGAGCGCCCCATCGACGCGCTCGTCGTCGCCACCGGCTTCCACGTCACCGACTCCCCCGCCTACCACGGCATCACCGGCAAGGACGGCCGCACACTGGCCGAAACCTTCGAGGACGGCGGTCAGCAGGGCTACAAGGGCGCGGCGGTCGCGAACTTCCCCAACATGTTCTTCCTGGTGGGCCCCAACACCGGCCTGGGCCACACGTCGATGGTGTTCATGATCGAGTCGCAGATCAACTACCTGGTCGACGCGTTGAACACCATCGACAAGCACGACATCGGCACCATCGAGGTGCGCAAGGACGTGCAGGACGAGTACAACGTGACGCTGCAGGACCAACTCTCCAAGAGTGTCTGGATGAACGGCGGATGCGCCAGCTGGTACCTCGACAAGCACGGCAACAACACGACGCTGTGGCCGGGCTTCACCTTCGAGTTCCGCAGAATCACCAGGAACTTCGATCTCGATGCGTACCGTAGCGTCGCTACCGCAGACCTGCCCTCCGGACCGTCGGCGACCAACTCCGCCGGCAACAACACAGACAAGGTGTCCGCACGATGAGCACATTCACAGGCAAGGTGGCCGTCGTCACCGGCGCGGGCTCGGGAATCGGCCGCGCCCTGGCCCTCGAACTGGCCGGCCGCGGAGCGAAGTTGGCATTGTCCGACGTCGACACCGCCGGACTCGACGAAACGGTTCGACGAGTCGAGGCGTTGGGCGCCGAGGTCAAGTCGGACTTCTTGGATGTGTCCCAGCGCGAGACCGTGCTGGATTACGCCGAGGCCGTCGTCGCGCATTTCGGCAAGGTCAACCAGATCTACAACAACGCCGGTATCGCGTACCACGGTGACGTGGACAAGTCCTCGTTCAAGGACATCGAGCGCATCGTCGACGTCGATTTCTGGGGAGTCGTCAACGGCACCAAGGCATTTCTGCCGCACATCCAGGCCTCCGGCGACGGCCACATCATCAACATCTCCAGCCTGTTCGGCCTGCTCGCCATGCCGTCCCAGTCGGCGTACAACGCGGCGAAGTTCGCCGTCCGTGGGTTCAGTGAATCGCTGCGGATGGAGATGTTGATCTCCAAGGCACCGGTGAAGGTGACCGTGGTGCACCCCGGTGGCATCAAGACCGCCATCGCCCGCAACGCGACCGTCGCCGAGAACTTCGATCAGGCCGACGTGGCCAAGTTCTTCGACAGCAAGCTCGCCAAGACCACCCCGATCGACGCGGCCAAGACCATCCTCAAGGGCGTCGAGAAGGGCAAGGGCCGGGTGCTCATCGGGTCCGACGCCATCGCCCTCGATCTGTTGCAGCGCATCACCGGCTCTCGCTACCAGGGCCTGATCGCCGCGGTGTCCAAGCGCGCGCTGCCGCGTACGAAGAAGTAGGCGAGCCCGTGAAGTCCTTCTACGTTCCCCTGCCGATCGTCGCGGCAGCACTCAAGCCCTTCTATCGCCTGGCGCTGAATCCGCGTCTGTCGTTCCGAGCGCAGCGGGCCCTGCTCGAGGCGGCGGCTCCGGCGCAGACTCTTCCGCACGGAACCGTCGCGCAGAAGTTGACGCTCGCCGGACGGCGAGCGGAGCGCATCACCGTCGGGGCAACCGAACGCGACACCGCGATTCTGTACCTGCACGGCGGCGCGTACACGATCGGTTCGATCAACACGCACCGGTCGTTGGCCGCGCATCTGGCGCGGGAATCGGCCAGCGCCGTCTACGTGCTCGACTACCGGTTGGCCCCGGAGAACCCGTACCCGGCCGGTCTGGACGACGCCGTGGCGGCGTTCCGCGAGCTGGTCCGCGTGCACGGATTCACCGCGGACCGCATCGCCATCGCAGGCGATTCCGCCGGTGGAGGTCTGACGGTCGCCACCGCCCGGCGTCTGGTGGACGACGGCACCAGCCCGGCCGCACTCGGCCTGATCTCGCCCTGGGTCGATCCCGGTGCGCGCGACGCCGCCAAGGACCGCGATCTCGTGGTCAACACCGACTGGTCCTACAGCTCGGCCGACGCCTATCTGGGTGCGGGCGATCCACTCGACCAGGGCTTCGCACCACTGCTGGGCAACCTCGACGGACTGCCTCCGACCGTCACGCACGTCGGCACCGACGAGGTGCTGTACGCGCAGATCACCGCGTTCGCGGACAAGCTGCGATCGTCGGGCGTCGAGCTCGAGCACGTGGAATACAAGAAGCTCTGGCACGTGGCTCATCTACAGGCGTCGATCCTGCGGGAGGCGGCTCAGGCCGTCCATCACATGGGCTCGTACCTGGGCCGCAAGGTCAGGGCAACGCAGACGGGCACAGTGTCACAGGTTGCGCTCACCGAGCCAGCGGCCGGCGACCTCGCCTGACGGAACGCCGTTGCGGACCTCGCCGATCATGTCGGCGAGGTCCGCAGTCGTCAGCTCCCCCGCCACCACGGAAAAGGACCTCACAGCACTCTCGCTGAGCACTCCGTCGACGTAGAGCGGAACCACGTTCTGCGCGGGATACACATGATCGTCGTCGGGCAGCGTGGTCAGATCCTTCGCCAACGGGCCGAACGAGGCGGTGCGAATCGCGAGTACGTCGACCTCCCCGGCGTTCAACCCGTCGACGGCGGACTGCGCATCGGCATACGGAGTGATATCGGTGAACGACGCCCCTGTGAACGTGGGACTCTTCGTGCCTTCGGCAATGACGTCCATGGGATCGACCTGGCCGTCCACGATTCCCACGGTCTTTTCCTCACGCCCCAGGAAGTCGGTCACCGTCTCGTCGCCCGATTCACTGTCCGACGCCACCGCAATGGCAAGTCGATCCTCGGCGGTGGCGTAATCCCCCACCGACAACCCGGCCGGCAGTGATCGGTTCAGTTCGGTGTACACGTCCTCGGCCTCGGTTGCCGCAGACAGAGTGTCGAAGGTGCGCAGCAGTTCTCCGGTGAGATCGGGAACCATCGTCACCTCACCGCGGTCCAGTGCCGCGAGGTAGTCGGCTCGGTCTCCCAGGTCGTCCTTCACCTCGACGTCCGCTCCCGTCGACCGCAGTCCACCGGCGTAGATCTGCGCGAGCAGACGCGACAGATCCGAGCTGCCTGCTCCGACGACGACGGCCGCGCCGGCAGGGTCGGTCGACGCGCCCGCACTGCAACCGCCGACCAGTCCGGCGATCGACATCACCAGGGCTGCTGCCAGAACCGACGATCGCACTGTCATTTTCTCCTGTTCACTGCCCGGGTGGTTTACCGATCTCGGCCGCGGGGCACTAGTGCGAACGAGACGGTAGTCGAACCAACCTTATGGGCACGCTGAATTCGACTACCATCCCGAGCAGCCCGAGTCCTGGTTTCGACGATGCCCCCGCAGCCCGGTGGCGGCGGTCGGCGATGGGTAGGACTGTGCCCGAACCGATGGAAGGACACCATGACCACCTCCCGAATCACGCGCGCGTTCTCCGCTCCGAGGGCAGTGGCCGCCGTAGCCGCACTCGCTCTCTCGGTCACCGCTCTGACCGCCTGCGGCGGAAATTCGGATCCACTGTCCAGCGGTGGCGGCGAGAGCAACAGCGACACCAACTCGATCATCGTCGGCTCGGCCAACTTCCCCGAGTCCGAGACCGTGGCGAACATCTACGCCGAGGCTCTGCGCGCCAACGGTTTCGAGGTGAGCACCAAGCTCAACATCGGCAGCCGTGAGGCCTACATTCCGGCAGTGCGAGACGGGTCGATCGACCTGATCCCCGACTACACCGGCAACCTGCTGCAGTACTTGGACGAATCCGCGACCGCCACGTCCTCCGAGGACGTCCTGGCCGCACTGCCCGCGGCTCTGGGCGACGACCTCACCGTGACAGCGCAGGCACCGGGCGAGGACAAGGACGCCGTCGTCGTCACGCGCCAGACCGCCACCGAGCGCAACCTCACCACCATCGGCGACCTCGCCCCGTTCTCCTCCGAGGTGACCTTCGCCGGTACCCCGGAATTCCAGGAACGCGTCGGCGGCCTGCCCGGTCTGCGAGACAAGTACGGCCTGGACATCTCGCCCGGCAACTACATCCCGATCTCCGACGGCGGCGGCCCGGCGACGGTCGAGGCCCTCGTCTCCGGACAGGTCGTCGCCGCGGACATCTTCACCACCGCCCCCTCGATCGCACAGAACGATCTGGTCGTCCTCGAGGATCCGGAGAACAACTTCGCGGCCCAGAACATCATTCCGGTGCTGCGTACGGCCAAGCAGTCCGACAAGCTCACTCAGGTGCTCGACGCCGTGTCGGCGCAGATCACCACCGAGGAGCTGATTGCGCTGAACACGCGAGTGTCCGGTGACGAGAAGGTCGAGCCCGCGGCAGCAGCAGCGGATTGGGTCCAGGACAAGGGTCTGGATCAGCCGGTCAGCTGATGATCACCTTCGAGAGCATAAACAAGACATATCCGGACGGCACCACGGCCGTCGACTCGCTGGACCTGGTGATCGAGCCACACTCGTTCACCGTGTTCGTGGGGCCGTCCGGCTGCGGCAAGACCACCTCGATGCGGATGATCAATCGCATGATCACGCCCACCTCGGGCGTCATCACCGTCGACGGGCGCAACATCGCAGACATCGACGCGGTGAAGCTGCGCCGCGGCATCGGCTACGTCATCCAGAGTGCCGGGTTGTTGCCGCACCGCACCGTCGTCGACAACGTCGCCACGGTGCCGGTACTCAACGGCCAATCGCGTCGCGCAGCACGCACAGCCGCGCTCGACGTTCTCGAGCGCGTCGGCCTCGACCCGGCATTCGCCTCCCGCTACCCGGCGCAACTGTCCGGCGGGCAGCAACAGCGGGTGGGCGTCGCCCGGGCGCTTGCCGCAGACCCGCCGATCCTGCTGATGGACGAGCCCTTCAGCGCGGTCGACCCGGTGGTTCGGGAAGAACTGCAGATCGAGATGCTGCGACTGCAGGCCGATCTGAAGAAGACGATCGTGTTCGTCACCCACGACATCGACGAGGCCGTGCGGCTCGGTGATCGCATCGCCGTGTTCGGACCCCAGGGCCGATTGCAGCAGTACGACAAGCCGGAGACCGTACTCGCCTCCCCGGCAACGTCTTTCGTGGCGTCGTTCGTCGGTCGCGATCGCGGCTACCGCGGCCTGTCGTTTCGGTCGGCACAGTCGGTGACCATGCACCCCATCCATACGGCGACCGAGGACGAGATCCACGGTCTGAGGCTGGACCAGGGGCAGTGGGTCCTCGTCGTCGATGGGCAGCGCCGTCCACTCGGATGGATCGACGCGACCGGAGTCGAGAAGGTGCGCGACGGCCGGAGCATCGACGAGAGCACGGCGGCGGGCGGCTCCCTGTTCCTCGAGGGCGGCGATCTGCGTCAGGCACTCGACTCGGCGATCTCCTCGCCGTCGGGAATCGGTGTCGCGGTCGATGCATCCGGGGCGGCCGTGGGTAGCGTCGACGGGGCGGAGATACTCGAAAACCTTGCCGCACAACGCAAGTCGGAGGACTCCGAACGCAACCGGCACCACTTCCTCACTACCGGGGACAACGAACAGTGACCTGGCTGCTGAACAACTTCGATGTGGTTCTCGGCTACACGAAGACGCACCTGTATCTCTCGCTCGTCCCGCTGCTCATCGGACTGTTGATCGCCATCCCGTTGGGTACCGTCATTCGCAACACCCGTTGGGTTCGCCGAATCACGTTGACGGTGGCCAGTATTGCCTTCACGCTTCCGTCGCTGGCTTTGTTCGTCACCATCCCCGCGATCGTCGGTCTGCCCGTTCTCGATCCGTTGAACGTGGTGATCGCGCTGGCGGTGTACTCGACCGCGCTGCTCGTGCGCGCAGTACCCGAGGCACTCGATTCGGTGCCGTTCGCCGTGGTCGATTCCGCCGAGGCGATGGGCTACTCGACACTGCGGAGAGCAGTGACCGTCGAACTGCCACTGGCACTTCCGGTACTCATCGCCAACATCAGGGTCGTCGCGGTCACGAACATCTCGTTGGTCTCGGTGGGCTCGGTGATCGGCATCGGCGGCCTCGGCCAGCTGTTCACCCAGGGCTACCAGCGTGACTATCCCGATCAGATTTTCGCGGGCATCATCTCGATCGTGTTCCTGGCGTTGATCTTCGACGCGGCCCTGTACCTGCTGGGGCGTCGTCTCACCCCGTGGACGCGGCTGAGCACAGGCTCGTCGAAGAAGAAGGCACGCGCATGAATCTCTTCTCCGAGGCGTTCTCGTACATTCTCGACGGCGGAAACTGGGCCGGTCCCACGGGAATCGGCGCACGGCTGATCGAACACATGTGGTACAGCCTGTTGGCAGTGTTGCTCTCGGCTGCCGTCGCGGTTCCGGTCGGTCTGCTCATCGGTCACCTGCGCCGCGGTGAGGCCGTCATCGTCGGGCTCGTCAACGCGCTGCGGTCGCTGCCGACCCTCGGCATTCTCGTGTTTCTGGTTCTGGTGATCGGGTTGGGCCTGATCCCGCCGATCATCGCATTGGTGCTGCTGGGCATTCCTCCGCTGTTGGCCGGCACGTACTCCGGCATCGCGAACGTCGACGCCAACGTCGTCGACGCCGCCCGGGCGATGGGGATGACCGAAACCCAAGTGCTGTTTCGCGTCGAGATCCCCAACGCTCTTCCCCTGATCCTCGGCGGGTTGCGCAACACCACACTGCAGATCATCGCCACCGCGACCATCGCGGCCTACGTCAACCTCGGCGGGCTCGGCCGTTACATCTTCGACGGGCTCGCGCTCTACGACTACGGCCGCGTTCTGGTCGGCGCGATTCTGGTGGCGCTGCTGACCCTGATCGTCGACGGTCTGCTCGCCCTCGCCGTGTGGGCGTCCGTCCCGGGAACCGGTCGCCTGCGGCGGATGCCGACCGGACTCGCGAAGGTCTGACTCGAGCCACGACGAAAGACACCGGCGAACCGCAGGCCCGGGTGGGGCCGGGTTCGCCGGTGTTTTCTTTCCGTTTTCCTACGCGACGCCCTCGGCTCGCGCTGCTGCCGCAACTGCGTCCGCAACGGCCGGGGCGACACGAGGATCGAGTGGGCTGGGCACGATTTTGTCCGCAGCCAACTCGTCGCCGAGAACCGAGAGGATTGCCTCGGCAGCGGCGAGCTTCATGCCTTCGGTGATGCGGCGGGCACCTGCGTCGAGCGCGCCCTTGAACACACCGGGGAAGGCGAGAACATTGTTGATCTGGTTCGGGAAGTCGCTGCGTCCGGTTGCCACGATGGCGGCGTACTTCCTCGCCACCTCCGGATGGATCTCCGGATCCGGGTTGGACAGCGCGAACACGATGGAGTCCGGGGCCATCGAGGCGATGTAGCTCTCGTCGACCTTGCCCGCGGACAGACCGAGGAACACGTCGGCTCCGGCCAGGGCGTCGACCGCTCCGCCGGCCAGTGCACGGGGGTTGGTGCGCGCGGCGAGGTCGGCCTTGACGCTGGTCAGATCCTGGCGATCTGAAGAGACGATCCCCCGCGAGTCCAGCACCACCACGTCCCGGATGCCGGCCAGGAGGAGCATGTTGGCGCACGCCGCACCTGCTGCCCCGGCTCCGGAGATGACGACCTTCAGTTCGGAGGTGCTCCGGCCCTGCACCTTCGCGGCCCCGTTGAGCGCGGCGAGGACGACGATGGCGGTGCCGTGTTGGTCGTCGTGCATGACCGGGCATTCGAGCGCCTCGATGACGCGGCGTTCGATCTCGAAGCAGCGCGGTGCCGAGATGTCTTCGAGGTTGACGGCACCGAAGCTGTGCCGCATCCGCACGATGGTCTCGACGATCTCGTCGACGTCGTTGGTGTCGAGCACGATCGGGATGGAGTCGAGGCCCGCGAACTTCTTGAACAGTGCGGCCT
Source organism: Rhodococcus sp. 05-2254-6 (assembly GCF_002258565.1). Taxonomy (NCBI): domain Bacteria; kingdom Bacillati; phylum Actinomycetota; class Actinomycetes; order Mycobacteriales; family Nocardiaceae; genus Rhodococcus; species Rhodococcus sp. 05-2254-6. The sequence continues at coordinate 12,989 of NZ_NOZF01000165.1, read as the reverse complement.
TGCCTTCCATCACCGGCAACGACGCGCGCGGACCGATATCGCCCAGGCCGAGCACTGCGGAACCGTCGGAGATGACGGCGACGAGGCGATCGGTCCAGGTGTATCGCTTGGCCAGCGCGGGTTCGGCGGCGATGGCGCGGCTGACCTGGGCCACTCCGGGAGTGTAGGCGATAGAGAGATCGCGCTGGGTCTCGAGCGGCGCTGCCAACTCGACCGACAGCTTCCCGCCGAGGTGCCCGGCGAAGATCTCCTCGTCGGTGATTCCGGCGGGAAGGGCCGGCGTTGTGGGTGTTGCTGCGGTGTCTTCGACTGCCGTCACGGTGAAAGCTCCTCGCACTGTCGACCTCGACCGGCGAGGCGACGAAATGTCAACGAAGTGAGTGGTGGAAATGAGGGCCGTCGGAGTGCGCCAGTGCTGGCTGCAAACTGCCGAGAGCGTGTCTCGCATGTGAGGCGGGTGCGCCTGCACGATCAGCGATGGGCTGTAGCCCTGTCGGTGCCCCAGTGTGCCACATCGCCACCCCACCTGACCACAGAGTCAGAAGAGAGCAGATCTCGGTGCCAGCACTGCTTCTACTGCCACCACTGTGTCCACAGGACGAGGCCGGTGGCGACGAAGACCACGATCGCCCCGAGGACGGCCGAGAATCCGCGACGGTGATCGGTGACGCGCTGCGCGAACACGGCGACGATCGCCGCGACGATGTGTGCGGCGACCGACAGACCGCCAGGACCGGGGAATCCGCGGGAGTGACCCAGATACTGCGTGACGGCGACGCCGATGGCGAGCACCACCAGTCCTGCGGTGACGATGCCGCTGAGCCCGCGCAGGAATCGGAGCCCGAACGATCCCCCGGTCATCCGCCGGCCACGAATCCGCGAACAGAATCCGCGATCAGCTGCACCGCGATGGCGGCGAGCAACAGGCCGGCGATGCGGGCCAACAGCGAGATGCCGCCCTCTCCGAGGAGCCGGATCAGCGCCGTCGAGAACCGCAGCACCAGGAAGAACAGCACGTGAATGGTGATGATGCCCAACGCAATTGCCAGAAACGAACCGGCGTCACCGTCGGCCTGGCTGACGTAGACGATCACCGCGGCGATGGCACCGGGGCCGGCCATGAGCGGAGTCCCGAGCGGCACGAGCGCGACGTTGACGTCCTCCGCGGCGGTGTCTCCGCCCGCGCCCTTTCCGGTGAGCAGTGACAACGCAATGAGCAGCAGCAACAATCCACCTGCGCCCTGCAGTGCCGGAATGCCGATGTGCAGGTAGCTCAGGATCGCTTGGCCGCCGATCGCGAACACCGAGATGACGGTCAGTGAGACCGCGGGAGCCTGCCACGCGGCCTTGTTGCGTTCTTCTTTGCTCTTGCGGCCCACCAGCGACAGGAACACGGGGATCGCGCCCGGTGGGTCCATGATGACGAACAGGGTGATGAGCACCGTCAGGTAGAGCGTCACGTCGAATGTCATGGGCGTGCCGCCGCCACGAGACGGTCGTATTGCTCCGGGGCCGTGGTGTATTCGCCCAGTTTCACCGTCTTGTTGGTGCCGTGGTAGTCCGAGGATCCGGTGACGATCAGGTCCAGTTCGGCAGCGAGATCGGCCATCACCGCGGTGTCCTGCGGCGAGTGGTCCATGTGATGCACTTCCACTCCCCCGAGACCGCGCGCTGCGAGTTCGCGAATGTGATCGAGGTCGAGGATGCGACCGCGGGCACGAGCTCTGGCGTGCGCGAGCACACTGACACCGCCTGCCGCGGCGATCATGTCGACCGCGACCTCGAGGGGAGTGTCGACCTTCTCGACGTAGTACTTGCCGCTCGTCGCCAACGGACCGGCGAACGCTGCGTCCATGTTCGGAACGTAGCCGGCGTCGATCAGCGCGCGACCCAGGTGCGGTCGTCCGGCTGCCGCTCCGGCCGAGGCCAGCACCGCGTCGGGATCGATGGGCAGACCGTCCGCCGCCATCTTCTCGGCGATGGCACGCAATCGAGTGACCCGCTCGCCGCGCAACCGTGCGCGCTCGCCCGCGAAGGCCGCGTTCGCCGGGTCGAACAGATACGCCAGCAGATGCACCGGAACCGGCTCGCCGTCCTCGCCTCGCCCGGTGCAGGAGAGTTCCATGCCGCGCACCAGCGTGAGGCCGGACGGCAGTGCGGCGGCCGCTTCGTCCCACCCCGAGGTGGTGTCGTGGTCGGTCAGAGCCACCACCGACAGTCCCGCCTCGGCTGCGGCGCGGACCAGCTCGGCCGGGCTGTCGGTGCCGTCGGACGCCGTCGAGTGGGTGTGGAGATCGATGAGCACCTGCACAGTGTTCCAGGCCCACTCCGTCGTCGTTTTGCTGGCGTACGATTGCCCGCCATGCCGTCCCTTCCACCACGCCCGTCGCTGCCGTCACTGCATCGACGTTCTGCCAAGGCCGGTCCCGAGCCGATACCGCGCATTCCGGTGCCCACGGCCCGGGCGATCGTCGACTGCGCGGTCTACGTCGACGGGGCTCGACTGCCCGGGAGATTCACGCACACCTCGGCCATCGCGGAGGTCCGCGCCCGCGGCGAGGGATTCGTGTGGGTCGGTCTGCATGCACCCGACGAACACCAGATGAGCGCTATCGCTCAGTGTTACGGCCTGCACGAGCTGATGGTCGAGGACACCGTGCACGCCCATCAGCGGCCCAAGCTCGAGCGCTACGACGACGTCGCATTTCTGGTGCTGCGCACGGTGAAGTACGTCGAGCACGAGTCGGTGACGACGGCCAACGAGATCGTCGAGAGCGGCGAGATCATGGTGATGGTCGGCCGCGACTTCGTCATCACCGTCCGGCACGGGGAGCATTCGGGGTTGGCCGGTGTGCGTCAGCGCCTCGAAGCGAACCCGGAACAGCTGGCGCTCGGTCCGTCGGCGGTACTGCACGCGGTGGCCGACCACGTCGTCGACGAGTATCTCGCGGTGACCGACTCGATCGAGCGAGACGTCGACGGCATGGAGGAGGAAGTGTTCTCGCCGCACCACCACGTGCCCATCGAGAACATCTATCTCCTCAAGCGGGAGGTCGTCGAGCTGCGCCGGTCGGTGACACCACTGTCGACGCCGTTGGCGCGTCTGGTGCAGGAGCCGAGCGTCCCCAAGGCGGTGCGACGCTACCTGCGCGACGTGCAGGACCATCAGACGACCGTCGCCGAACGTATCTCCGAGTACGACGAGGTGCTCAGCTCATTGGTCGACGCCGCGCTGGCGCGAGTGACGATGCAGCAGAACCTGGACATGCGCAAGATCTCGTCGTGGGTGGCGATCGCCGCTGTGCCGACGATGGTCGCGGGCATCTACGGCATGAATTTCGACAACATGCCCGAGTTGCACTGGACGTACGGCTATCACCTGATGGTCGCGGTCGTGTTGTGCGTGTGTATCGGACTGTGGCGGACGTTCCACAAGAACGACTGGCTCTAGCGACCTTTCGCAGATTGGACAACGTCCAACAGAGTCCGACGGTCGTTGGTGATTACCCCGACCCCTTCCGGGTCACGATCCCGCCGGTCCTGACCGGATGAGACTGCAGAAGTTCTGCATCTCCGTCCGGAAGGGATCGATGAGAATCCGCTCACTGGTAGTGGCCGTCGCGATCATGACCGTCTGCGCTCCGGGTACAGCTCATGCCGGGTCGAACCCCGATCTCGGTCCCGTGCTCACCGTCGCTCCGGCCGCCCTCGACCACGCCCTCACGTGCACCCCCGATCTGCACGACGCCACCCGCGATCCGGTCCTGCTCACCCCGGCCTTCGCCACCGATCAGCAATCGTTCGGTTGGAACTATCTGCAGTCACTGCCCGCCGCTGGGATACCGGTGTGCAGCCTCTCGCTTCCCGACGAGGGCTACGGAGACCTGCAGGTCGCGGCCCAGTACGTGGTGCATGCGGTCCGCACCATGGCAGCCGACAGCGGTCGCCAGGTCGTCATGATGGGTCACCAGCACGGTCCGCTGGACGAGCTGTGGGCGTTGACGTTCTGGCCGGATCTGCCCGCGCTGGTGTCGGACTTCATCTCGCTCGCCACCCCGTACAACGGCACCGACTCGGCGCGCTCGGGATGCGACGACTCGCACGAATGCCCGCCGGCGAACTGGCAGATCGCCACCGGATCGAAGTTCCTCACCGCACTGGCGGCGCGTCCGTTGCCCGCGGGGCCCAGCTACACCTCGATCTATACGAAGTTCGACCAATTGATCTACCCGCAACCGCACGCCAGCACCCTCGCCGGGGCCGCCAACATCGCCGTCCAGGACGTCTGCCCGCTCCGGCCCGTCGAACATTTCAACATCATCGGCGACAACGTCGCCTTTCATCTCGTCCTCGACGCGCTCGAACACGACGGACCTGCTGTGCGCGAACGCATCTCGGACGACCTGTGTTTCACCACCACGATGCCGAACCTGCGTTACGACGCGGATGCCGCGATCACCGGACTGAAGTATCTGGCCGAGGTGCCTCTGCACCTCATCTTCGATTCCGTCACCGCCGAACCGGAATTGGCGTCCTACGCGCGATGACGTCTCGTCAGAGACTGGCCGCAGATCGATTCGGATCGCGCACGTCGATCCCTGCCTCGGTCCAGGCCTCCCGCAGGGCCGCGGCACCGCGTAGACGCACCCACGCGGCCTCGGTGCCGGTCAACGGCACTGCGGCCAGAAAGCGAACCGGATCGTAGGGCTCGGGCAGCGTCAGATCGGCGATATCGCTCTCGCCCAGCAGCACTGCGGTGAACGGCGCGTTGGTCCACAGCGGCTCGCCCAGGTCGAGCAGCGCGTCCTCGACGAGTACGACGCCCTCCACCGCGGGAGAGGCAGCGAGCACGGCCAGGGACTTGTGCACGCCCGACGCCACGCCTGCTCCACCGCGCAGAGTCAGCACCAGTTCGGCTCGGGGTCCGCGCGATGGATCGGCGACGAGTTCGTTGGGGTCGGCCATGGGGTGACGAGAACAGCCGAGACTGACGTATCGGACCACGTCGGAGTCCGCGCCGAATCTCAGCACGTCCAGTGACTCGAGGCCGAGGAACGTCACCGACGCCGACGACGGATTCTCGTCGCCGATCTCGGTCACCAGATGTGCGCGTACCGCTTCGATGACACTGTCGCTCACCTGACCCATCCAACACCACCGATGCCCGAGAAGTCCGTTCGGAGGTACCACCGCACCGGAGGTGGGTACCGTCGTACCCGTGGTCTCCGTTCTCGCAGTTGCCGACGAAACGATCGAATCCCTGTGGAGTCCGCAGGTGAAGTCGCTCGCAGTCGACCTGATCCTCGGCGCGGGCGACCTCCCGTTCGATTACCTCGAGTACCTCACCGACGCGCTGAACGCACCGTGTGTGTTCGTGCCGGGCAATCACGACGCGGACCTCACCGGGTACTCGGCCGGGCGCGCGGGGTGGATGCGTGCCGGGCTGCCCGCCACCTGGCCCGGACCGGTCGGTGCCGTCAACGTCGATCGTCGCATCGTGTCGGCGGCAGGCCTCCGGATCGCCGGGCTCGGCGGGTCCATCCGCTACAACGGTGGGCCCAATCAGTGGACCCAACGGCAGCAGCGACGTCGATCACGAACGCTGACCCGGACGTTCGCGTGGCATCGCAACGTGCGCAAGGACCTTCGGCCCGTCGACATTCTGCTCACCCACAGTCCACCGCTCGGCGTCGGCGACGACACCGATCCGGCGCACATCGGTTTCGACTGTCTGGACGAGGTGACGCGTCGACTCTCCCCACAGTTGTTGTTGCACGGCCACATTCATCCGCACGGTCACACCCCGGACGACCTGTCCCTGCACGGCGCGGCGGTGATCAACACCGTCGGATACACCCTCCTCGAGATCGAACCGGGCGGCGAGAGACCGGATTTCGAGACACCCAAGATCGTGAGGCGCAGACATGGCACGTGACACCGGATTTCCGGCCGCCGACGCGGAGAACGACTTCACCCGCCAACGCCGCCGCGCCGACGTCGCACGTCTGGTCGGGTGGCTGCGTCGTCAACCCGACGACGTCAACACCATCCTGCCGTTCGACGAGGTGGTCGCCGCCCTCGGCAAGGTGGGCGAGCGTCACCTCGGCCTGCAGGTCATCCGCGTCGAGACCATCGTCGGCAGCGTCGATCGCACGCGCGACTTCGATCGATTCTTTCGGCCGACGTCGGCGCGCATCCGCGAACGCTGGCAACGACTCGCGGCTGCTCAGCGCCGCGGCGAGGCGATGCCGCCGATCCAGGTGTACCGCATCGGTGGCATGCACTTCGTCGTCGACGGACACCATCGGGTCTCCATCGCCTTCGCGATGCACCGGACGTCGATCGACGCCGTGGTCACCGAGATCATCACCCGCATCTCACCCGAAGGCATCACCCGACGCGGCGACCTGCTGATCAAGGATCACCGGCGCATCTTCCTCAGTCGTGTCCCGTTGGTGGGCAAGGCACGCGAGGCCGTTCAGGTGACCGATCCGTTCGATTACGCCCAGCTGAGCGAATCGGTGGAGGCGTGGGGCTTCCGGTTGATGCAGGAGGTCGGCGAGTTCGTCGACCGCGGTACCGTCGCGCGGCGCTGGTTCGGTGAGGAATACCTCCCGGTGGTGCGCATGGTGCGCGCTGCGGAGATCCTCGAGGACCGCACCGACGCGGAGGCGTACCTGTGGATGAGCCGGGAGCGTTACCGCCTGGTGCGCGAGCATGTGTGGAACGACGAGATCGTCAGCGAACTGCGGCAGAAGGCGCTGGGCAAGCCCACCCGTCCGCAGTGACACGGTGCCGTCGTCGGGGACCGCTTCCCTGGTTCGGCGATATCTGATAGTCACTTAGATGCATTCAACAATTTATTTGCGTCGCTTCTAGTGCTTTATCGACAGGTAACGAGGTAGTTCTTCCATGTCCACCCGCCGCATACTGCTGCCCGGACTCTGTTTCATCGTCATGACTCTCGCCGTTCTGCAGACGATGGTCGTCCCCATCGTCGGAACCATCGGCACCCAACTCGGCGTCAGCACCACGGCCGCAGGTTGGGTACTGACGGGCAACCTCCTCGCAGCGGTCATCGCCACCCCCGTCATCGGCCGGCTCGCCGACCTGCACGGCAAGCGGCCGGTGCTCATCGGTGTACTCACCGTCGTCCTCGCCGGGTCCTTGCTCGCGGCCCTGACGCACTCGCTGCTCTGGTTGATCGTCGGTCGCGTCCTGCAGGGAGTGTCCTATGCCCTGTTCCCCATCGCGCTGGCGGTACTGCGCGACGAGATGCCCCCACGAAAGCTCGTCGGCTCGATGGCCGTCCTGTCCGGGACACTGGGCGTCGGCGGCGGCTTCGGACTGGTACTGACCGGGCTGCTCACCGCCAACGGAGCCGACTACCACCGCGTGTTCTGGCTCACTGTCGTGTTCGTCGTGCTCGCCCTCGCGATCGCCTGGTTCGGCGTTCCCGCGCGACCGAAGACCAGCGGCGGCACCGTCGACTGGTGGGGTGCCGCAGGACTCGCCGTGACCCTCCTGCTCCTGTTCCTCGCGTTGACACAAGGCCGCACCTGGGGCTGGGGTTCGGTGGCCACCCTCGGCTGCGCCCTTGCCGGTGTACTGACGGGGACGCTCTGGTGGCTGCTCGAGAAGCGCACCGCCGAACCGTTGGTCGCGCCCCGCATGCTCACCCACGGTCCGCTGCTCGCCACCAACGTCGCCACCGTGTTCGTCGGTATCGGGATGTTCGTCAACTTCCTCGCCTGCTCGTACTTCGTGCAGACACCACGAGCGGTGGCGGGCTACGGCTTCACCGCCAACGTTCTCGAGGCGAGCGTGGTCTACCTGCTACCCGGCGCGGCGGTCGGCGTGGTTGCGGCCGTCCTCAGCGGTCGTCTCATCCGGTCCTTCGGGCCGCGTCGAGTTCTGATCGCAGGTGCGGTGATCGGGCTGGTCGGCTTCGTGTTCGTCGCACTGGCGCACGATCACACCTGGCAACTGATCACCGCCGGTGTGGTCATCAACGTGTTCGTCAGTCTCGCGTTCGCTGCCCTGCCCAACCTGCTCATGGCCGAGGTCGATGCGGCGGACACCGGCGTGGCCAACAGTGTCAACTCGATCGTCAGAACCGTCGGCACGTCGATCGCAAGCGCAACACTGTCCACCGCACTGGCCATGTTCGCCATCGACGGGACCGGGGTCGCCCGTGAAATCGTCTACACCGCGGCCTTCGCCGCCGGAGCGGTGGCCTGTCTCGTCGTCGGATTGGCGGCCCTGGCCATCAAGAGCACTCCGACCACCGGCGAATCGGTGGTCGGCGGCCGCAGCGAACCGGCCGTTCCGGCTGGCAGCACTGCCAGGTCTGCGCCGACGACCTGACCACTGCCCGTGCCGCGACCAGGGGAGACGCACGAAATCACGGGCGACGCTCCTTGGCAGAAAGCTCGTAATGTGCTGGGAGGTAGCAGTTTTCCCTGTCGCAGGCCCACCTCGTCGACCTAACGTCGGAGAAGTACGAACACCGACGAAAGGGAACACATGAACACCCGAAAGATCTTCACCCGCGCAGCAGTGACCGGGGCTCTGGTGGCCATTCCTCTGGTGGCAATGGCGGGCACAGCATCGGCCGATCCACTGTGGACGGACCGGGGCGACAATCACACCCGATACGACGACAACCGAAACGACGGGCCGAACCAATTCGAGCTCTCCGAGCTGTTCCCCCAGGCACCGGCACCGCAGCTGCAGAACCCGGCACCGAACGTGGTGCCGTACAACTTCTTCCAGGGCTACCAGTTGCCGAGCACCGGCTCTGCGTTCTGAGCCTGCGGCATGTGCGCGGAACTTCGTAGCCCACTACGAGTTTCCGCGCACATGCGCGCAGCGCTCTACAGCGTCAGGTTCGCACCCGAGGCCTGGTCGAACACCGAGATCTTCGCCGGGTCGAACCACAGTTCCACCTGACCACCCTCGGCGGCCTTGGATTCGGCGGCCAGGCGCGCAACCACCTGTGCGCCACCGAGATCGGCGATACCCGCGTCCGCTGCGAGCTCCTGCAGCTCGCTGGATTCGACCCGCGCACCCTTGAGCGTGAAGTAGACGTACTTGTCGCTACCCATCGACTCGAGTACGTCGACGGTGGCGGTGAAGGTGGCACCGCTCATCTTCTGGTAGCCGTCGATCAGTGCTGCGTCCTCGAAGTGCTCGGGGCGGATGCCGACGACCACCTCGCGACCCGGGTTCTTGGCCTTGATCGCGTCCATCCGCTCGAGCGGGATGTCGATCTCACCGAGCGCGGTCGACACTCCGTTCGCGGTGAGCTGTCCGGGAACGAAGTTCATCGAGGGCGATCCGATGAAGCCGCCCACGAACAGGTTTCGCGGCTTGTCGTACAGCTCCTGCGGAGAACCGATCTGCTGCACCAATCCGCCGCGTAGCACCACGACGCGATCGCCGAGGGTCATGGCCTCGGTCTGGTCGTGCGTGACGTACACGGTGGTGGTGCCGAGCCGCTTCTGCAGACGTGAAATCTCGGCGCGAGTCTGCACACGCAGCTTCGCGTCGAGGTTGGACAGCGGCTCGTCCATCAGGAACGCACTGGGGGTACGAACGATGGCGCGGCCCATGGCAACTCGCTGACGCTGACCACCGGAGAGGTTCGCCGGCTTGCGGTCGAGGTGCTGACTGAGGTCGAGGATCTTGGCTGCCTCTTCGACCTTGCTGTTGATGTCCGACTTCGAGAGCTTCGCGAGCGTGAGCGGGAACGCGATGTTCTGCCGCACCGTCATGTGCGGATACAGCGCGTACGACTGGAACACCATCGCGATGTCGCGATCCTTCGGTGCCTTCTCGTTGACGCGCTCCCCCGCGATGCGCAGCTCGCCGGACGAGATGTCCTCGAGACCGGCGATCATGTTGAGGGTCGTGGACTTTCCGCAACCGGACGGGCCGACGAGGATGATGAACTCGCCGTCGGCGATGGTGATGTCGACGTCGCTGACGGCAGCCGCGCCGTCGGGGTAGAGCTTGGTGACTTTGTCGAGAACGATTTCGGCCATGACGGTTATCCCTTCACTGCGCCGGACGTCAAGCCCGCCACGATACGTCGTTGGAAGAAGAGCACGAAAATGATGATCGGGATCGTGATGACGACTGCTGCCGCCGCGATCGATCCCGTTGGCTCCTCGAACTGAGAGCTACCGGTGAACTGAGAGATGGCCGCCGGGACGGTGACCGAACGTTCCGTCGCCGTCAACGAGATGGCGAGCAGAAGGTCGTTCCAGGCGAAGATGAACACCAGAATGGCGGCGGTGACGATGCCGGGTGCGGCCAGCGGGGCGATGACCTTGCGGAACGCCTGTGCCGGCGTCGCGCCGTCCATCTTCGCTGCCTTCTCGAGCTCCCACGGAATCTCGCGGAAGAACGCCGACAGGGTGTAGATCGCCAACGGCAACGCGAAGGTGATGTACGGAATGATCAGCCCCGGCCAGGTGTCGAACAGTCCCAGCGAGCGGGAGATGTCGAACAGCGGTGTCACCAGGGAGATCTGGGGGAACATCGCAATGAGCAGTGCTGCACCGACCAGAGCCTTCTTTCCCGGAAAGTCCAGACGCGCAACGGCATACGCGGCCATCGTGCCGATCACCACGGCGATCACGGTGGTGATCAGTCCGATACCGATCGAGTTGACCAACGCCGAGGTGAACTGATTGGTCGAGAAGATGCCCTTGTAGTTGTCGAAGGTGATCGAACGAGGAATGAAGTTGCCGTCGGCGATGGTGGCCGTCGACTTGAACGAGAGGCTGATGATCCACAGCAGTGGAACGAGTGCGTAGAGCAGGACGAGGACGTTGACGACCGTCCAACCGACCTTCTTGCGAGGCGTAACAGTGGTCATTACTTGCGGCCTCCGTCGTCGGATCCCGGTGCCGATGCACCGAACAACTTGATGAACACGAACGCGATGATCGCGACGCAGAAGAAGATCAGAATGCTGATCGCCGACCCGAGCCCGAGGTTGAACGCACCGAACAGGTTGTTGTAACCGAGAATCGAGACCGATCCGGTTTCGTTGCTACCGCGGGTGAGGACGTAGATGTTGTCGAAGATGCGGAACGCGTCGAGGGTGCGGAAGAGCACCGCGACGAGAATCGCCGGCTTCATCAACGGAATCGTGATGCGCATCAGCCTGGTCCACGCACCCGCTCCGTCGACCTCGGCCGCCTTGAGCAGATCGTCGGGCACCAGCGCCAGGCCTGCCAGAAGAAGCAGCGCCATGAACGGCGTCGTCTTCCAGACCTCGGCCAGTACGACGATCGCCAGTGACGGGAACTGCTCGGTGAGCGGAGCACTACCGTCGGGCAGCAGATTGGCGAGATAGCCCGTGCCGGGGGTCCACGCGTAGTACCAGCTGTACGCGGCGGCGACGGTCACGATGCCGTACGGGATGAGCACCACGGTGCGCACGAGTCCGCGACCGAAGATGGTGCGGTGCATGACCAGAGCCACGGCCAGGCCGAGGATGAACTCGATGATCACCGAGATGATCGTGATGCCTGCCGTCACACTGAACGCCGTCCACCAGTAGCCGTCGGACAGCACGGTCACGTAGTTGGAGATACCGACGAATTCACGATCCTCGGGGAATGCGAGGTTGTACTTCTGCAGACTGAGCCAGAACGCGTAGATGATCGGATACCCGGTGACCGCGATCATCAGCAGGGCGGCGGGTGCAATGAGCATCAGCCCCAGTCGACGTTCGGCCTTCTTGCCGTCGGAGACGTTCTTCAGAGCCGCCTGCTTGTCGACAGGCTGCGATGCGGGCTGTGACTCGGTGGTGGCGCTCATGGAATCAACCCTTCGGAATTGACGGCCTTGGAGACCAGATCTGCGAGCTTGTCCACGTCGGCCACCGGATCGATGTTCTGCGGCGGGTTGAGCGCATCGGTCAGCAGAATCGAAATGCTTTGGTAGGCAGGCGAAACGGGTCGCACAGCCGCAGATTCGATGGAACCGAGAACCCCTTCCCACGCGGGATAGACGGCCTGGAACTCGGGATCGGAGTACAGCGACTTCAGCACCGGCGGCACACCACCGTTGACGGCGTTGTTGCGCTGGTTCTCCCCGTTGGTGAGGCACTCGACGGCCTCCCACGCGAGATCCTCGTGCTGAGTGGTCTTCGCGACGCCGATGTTGAAGCCACCGATGGTGACCTTCGCGGGCTCGCCCGGGTTCACCTCCGGATACGGCGCGCTACGGAAGACCTCGGCGATACGTGCGTCCTGCTGATCCTCGGGCACCGTCGACAGGTCGAGGAACGAGACGGCACCGGCAACGGCGTTCTCCTTCAACCCGGGCAGTACGAACGGGTAGTTGACCTGGAATGCCATCCGTCCCGATTCCATGCCGAGGCGGGCAGTTGCCTCGTCGCTCTGCGAGACCGAGGGATCGCGGCCGTCGGCCGTGGCCACTCGCTTGATGATCTCGAGGGCCTTCTCGGTGGCGGCGCGATGCTCGGGAGTGTCGTTCAGCGTCACCGTCGTTCCGTCCTCGGCGACGACCGAACCACCAGCGCTCTCGAGCAGCGAGTTGAACCAGACCATGAAGCCCTCGTACTGCTTTGCCTGAACGCCGATCTGTGCGGGCTTGCCCGCCGCCGCATTGGCCTCGGCCACGTCGATCAGCTGATCCCACGTCTGCGGCGGCACTCCGTCGGGCACCTCGTCCGGGCGGTACCAGAGCAACTGGGTGTTGGAGTTGAGCGGCACCGCGTACAGCTGATCCTGCCACTCTGCCGTGGCGAGTGGGCCCTCGAGCGTGGCACCGTCGCGCAGCTTCTCGGACAGGTCCTCCGGGACGGGCAATGCCCATCCGGCCTCGGCGAACTCGGCCGTCCAGACGACGTCGAGTGTCATCAGATCCAGCGTCCTGTCGTTGCCGGCGAGGCGCCGCGCGAGCTGGAGCCGCTGATCGTTGGCGCTCTTGGGCAGAGTCCGTTGCTC
>NZ_NOZF01000034.1:0-23037 GCF_002258565.1 Rhodococcus sp. 05-2254-6 | reverse complement strand
CAGCCTGGGTAGCGGCACCAGCCTCATCCAGACCATCGGCCGTGCCGCCCGAAACGTCTCCGGCGAGGTCCACATGTACGCCGACAAGATGACCGACTCCATGACCTACGCGATCGAGGAAACCGAGCGTCGGCGTGAGAAGCAGATCGCGTACAACAAGGAACGAGGCGTCGACCCTCAGCCGCTGCGCAAGAAGATCGCCGACATCCTCGACCAGGTGTACCAGGAAGCCGAGGACACCGAGTCGGTCATCTTGTCGGCGTACATGTGGACCTCGCCGGAGACGTTTCGGGCGGCACGGCCGATGGTCTGGATGAGGCTGGTGCCGCTCCGGAGGAAGCCTTCCTTGTCGGCGTCGAGAATCGCCACCAGCGAGACCTCGGGCAGGTCGAGACCCTCACGGAGCAGGTTGATGCCGACCAGCACGTCGTACTCGCCGAGTCGGAGCTGCCGGAGCAGTTCGACGCGGCGCAGCGTATCGATGTCGGAGTGCAGGTAGCGGACACGAATGCCCAGTTCGAGCAGGTAGTCGGTCAGATCCTCCGACATCTTCTTGGTCAGCGTGGTCACCAGCACACGCTCGTCCTTCTCCGCGCGTTCTCGAATCTGATGGACCAGGTCGTCGATCTGGCCCTTGGTCGGTTTGATGACGACCTTGGGATCGACGAGTCCGGTCGGACGGATCACCTGCTCGACGAACTCTCCCCCGGTCTGGCCCAGCTCGTACTTTCCCGGAGTTGCCGAGAGGTAGACCGTCTGACCGATCCGCTGAGTGAACTCCTCCCACGTCAACGGCCGATTGTCGGTCGCGGACGGCAGGCGGAACCCGAAGTCGACGAGGTTGCGCTTGCGGGACATGTCGCCCTCGTACATCGCCCCGATCTGCGGAACCGTCACGTGAGACTCGTCGATGACGAGCAGAAAGTCCTCGGGAAAGTAATCGATCAACGTGGCAGGCGCGGTACCTGCACCGCGTCCGTCGATGTGCCGCGAGTAGTTCTCGATACCCGAGCAGAACCCGACCTGCTTGATCATCTCCAGGTCGTATTGCGTCCGCATCCGCAGCCGCTGAGCCTCGAGCAGCTTTCCCTTGCCCTCCAGCTCCGCGAGCCGACCTTCGAGTTCGGCTTCGATGTCCTTGACGGCCCGTTCCATCCGCTCCGGCCCGGCAACGTAGTGCGTGGCCGGGAAGATGCGCACCGAATCGACCTGCCGAACGATGTCGCCGGTCAGCGGATGGAGGTAGTACAGCGCTTCGATCTCGTCGCCGAAGAACTCGATGCGAATCGCCAGTTCCTCGTAGGACGGAATGATCTCGACCGTGTCACCACGAACTCTGAACGATCCGCGGGTGAAGGCCATGTCGTTGCGGGTGTACTGCACGTCCACGAGCAACCGGAGCAGCGCGTCACGCTGCACTTCGACGTTTACCTCGAGTTCGATCGACCGATCGACGTAGGACTGCGGGGTACCGAGACCGTAGATGCACGACACCGACGCCACCACGACCACATCGCGGCGCGAGAGCAGAGATGCCGTCGCCGAGTGCCGCAGCCGCTCGACATCGTCGTTGATCGACGAGTCCTTCTCGATGTAGGTGTCGGTCTGCGCGATGTACGCCTCGGGCTGGTAGTAGTCGTAGTACGAGACGAAGTATTCGACTGCGTTGTTGGGCAACATGTCTCGCAGTTCGTTCGCCAACTGCGCCGCCAAGGTCTTGTTCGGTGCCATCACCAAAGTGGGGCGCTGCAGCTTCTCGATGAGCCAGGCAGTGGTGGCCGACTTACCGGTACCGGTGGCACCGAGCAGTACGACGTCCTTCTCGTCCGCCTTGATCCGCCGTTCCAGCTCGGCGATGGCGGTCGGCTGATCGCCTGCCGGCGTGTGTTCGCTGACGACCTCGAACGCCGGTCCGGTGCGCTCGATTGCGCCTACCGGACGGTGCTCGGAGTGCGCGACAACGGGATGTTCGGATGCAAACGCCATTTCACAAGCGTAGACGCGACCACCGACAAGTTCCGTCGGGCAGACCCCGGACGTCGGTTCCCGGTAGCTTCTACAGGCATGGTCGCTCACACGTCAGCCGGTGCGCACACCGTCGTTCATGCCCCCAAGCACGAGACGTTCGACCTCGTCGCCAAGACGAACGTGGATCCCAAGGGGTTCGTCCGTGTCGTCGACGAATACCGCGTCGAGCCGTGGGGGCTGTACATGGCTCGCCCGTCCGATCACGCCCACTTCGACTACCTGGAGTCCTGGTTGCTGCCCGCTCTGGGGCTACGGGCCTCGGTGTTCCACTATCTGCCCGCGCACGCCCGCGATCAGGACTACTACGTCGACATCGGCGAGTACACCGCCGGCGCCACCCGATGGACATCCGTCGACCACTATCTCGACCTCAGCGTGCGTACCGGCCGCGATTACGACCTGCTCGACGTCGACGAGCTGTTCGACGCTCGGGTGGCGCGCCATCTCGACACCCCCACGGCCGAGCTCGCGCTGGCCAGATCGATCACGGCCATCGAAGGACTGATGCGGCACGACTACGACCTGAACGCGTGGCTCGCATCCCTCGGAATGCCGACCGAGTGGAACGGCAAGCCGTCCTGACTCGGTCGGCCCCGATTCACGCGGTCCAGTCGGTCTGCTCCGCCCACTGCCATGCCCGACGGTATGCCACATCGAACCATGGGGCTTTCGCGTTCTCGTAGGCCTCGATGGCCGAGCCGAAGTCGGTGATTCCGGCAGCGGCCTCGGAGGCGCGTCGCTTGATTCCGGCGTATTCGGTGGTGATGTTGTCGTCCGCTCGCAGCCAGTCCCGGAACAGCAGGGCGAACGTCTGATTCGGCCAGCCGTCGACCCGGATATGTACGTTCGCCGGCCGGCCGGGGTCTGCGCTGCCGTGAAAACGCTTGGCCCACACGGCAGGATCGGCTTCTCCGCCGATTCCGTATGCGGGCTTTGGATAGTCGAAGTTGCTGGCCTCTCGCCGAGGGAACCCTGCCACGCGCAGCTGCTCGGCGACAGCATCGGCGTCGTCGAGCCCGCGCACGGTGATCTGAATGTCGATGACATCCTTCGCGTCGAGACCGGGCACCGCGGTGGAGCCGATGTGGTCGATTCGGACCGCTTTGTCCGCGCAGGCAAGGGCCAGGCGCGAGATGATGCGTCGGGCCTGCGATTCCCACGTGGGGTCGGCCGTCACCTGTTCCGGATGAACGCGCGCGATGATCCCCTCCCTGATGTTGCGCTCGAAGGGAATCAGGCGCTCGTTCCACAGGGCTCGGACGACGTCGTCGACGCTGCCTGGCGCACCGGTGTTGTCGATCCACACGTCTGCTGCAGCGCGGCGCGCATCATCGGTTGCCTGCGCTGCGATCCGCGCGCGAGCGTCGGCCTCGGGCATGCCTCGCTGTCCCGTCAGACGACGTACCCGTTCCTCGGCGTCGACCCACACGATGACCACGAGGTGAAAGAACGGGCCCATCGATCCCTCCACGAGGAGCGGAATGTCCTGCACCACTATGGCATCCGGCGCTGCACCGTCGATGATCGCGGCGGTGCGCTCGCCGACCAACGGATGAACGATGGCGTTGAGCTTCTTGCGGGATTCCTCGTCGCCGAATGCCTTGGTCGCCAACGCCGGACGGTCGAGCGAGCCGTCGGGTGCGAGAATGTCGACTCCGAAGGTGTCCGTCAGTCGTTGCAGCCCAGGCGTTCCCGGCTCCACGACTTCACGGGCAAGCACATCGGAGTCGACGAGCACTCCCCCGAGTTCGGTCAGCACCTTGGCAACGGTCGATTTTCCGGCACCTATTCCACCGGTCAGTCCCAGTCTCAGCATGCAACCAGTCTGACACTCGAACACGCCGAATCACACCAGCCTCAAATGCACCGTTTTCGGAGGTGGGTCGGTTATCTTCGACGGGCGAGACCTCGATGTGCCGACCCACAGCTATTGAAAAGGACACCCATGCGAAGCAATCAGATCCAACCGGGTCGGCACCGCCTTGGCATGGATGCAGGCGTTCATTGCATTCTCATCCCGGAAGTAGCCTCGGCGTTGGCCGACCATCGGCGTAACTGGTTCACCAACCTCCTGACCCCCGCCCGCCACAGCTTCGCCAGCATGCGCAAGCGCACGGAGAGCGTCGGCCAGTGGAGTCCAGCCACCGCCGCGTAGTTCGCACTCCCCCTCACACATGGGCCCGGTTCATCGGAACCGGGTCCATCGTCGTGTCCGCAGCTTCTCTGCTCCCCTGATTCGAAACGAGAAAGCCCCGGTTCTCACGTGGAGAACCGGGGCTCGGTGTCACACCCTCACGGGTGGACCACTTCTATCAGGCGTTGCCCGACAGCTTCTCGCGAAGTGCAGCGAGCTGCGCATCGCTGGCCAGCGAACCACCGGTCGAGGCCGGAGCCGACGCTGCGGGAGCGTCGCCTTCTGCATCGGCGGGGGCCTGACCCGACTCGGAGGAGTAGTTGGTGTTGGCGGCTTCGGCAGCTTCGTCCTTGGCCGTCTTCTCCATCTGAGCGGTGTGCATCTTGTGGCGACGCTCCGCCTCGGCGTAGCGACCTTCCCACTCTTCACGCTGCTTCTCGTAACCTTCGAGCCATTCGTTGGTCTCGGAGTCGAAGCCCTCGGGGAAGATGTAGTTGCCACCCTCGTCGTACGAGTCGGCCATGCCGTACTTGGACGGATCGAACTCTTCTGCGTAGTCCTCGTTGGCCTGCTTGAGGCTCAACGAAATCCGGCGACGCTCGAGATCGATGTCGATGACCTTGACGAGTGCGTCGTCGCCGACACCCACGACCTGGTCCGGAACCTCCACGTGGCGCTCGGCCAGCTCGGAGATGTGCACGAGGCCCTCGATGCCCTCTTCGACGCGCACGAATGCACCGAAGGGAACGAGCTTGGTGACCTTGCCGGGCACGATCTGGCCGATCGCGTGGGTGCGAGCGAACTGGCGCCACGGATCTTCCTGAGTTGCCTTGAGCGACAGCGAAACACGCTCGCGGTCCAAGTCGACGTCGAGAACCTCGACGGTGACCTCGGTGCCGACCTCGACAACCTCGGACGGGTGATCGATGTGCTTCCAGGACAGCTCGGAGACGTGCACGAGTCCGTCGACGCCACCCAGGTCCACGAAGGCACCGAAGTTGACGATGGAGGACACGACGCCCTTGCGGACCTGGCCCTTCTGGAGCTGGTGCAGGAACTCGCTGCGGACCTCGGACTGGGTCTGCTCGAGCCATGCGCGGCGCGACAGGACCACGTTGTTGCGGTTCTTGTCGAGCTCGATGATCTTGGCCTCGATCTCCTTGCCGACGTACGGCTGGAGGTCGCGGACGCGACGCATCTCGACGAGCGAGGCGGGAAGGAAGCCACGAAGACCGATGTCCAGGATGAGTCCACCCTTGACGACCTCGATGACGGTGCCCTTGACGGCCTCGTCCTTCTCCTTGAGCTCCTCGATCGTGCCCCAAGCGCGCTCGTACTGAGCTCGCTTCTTGGACAGGATCAGACGGCCTTCCTTGTCCTCCTTGGTGAGGACGAGTGCTTCGATCTCATCTCCCACGGAGACGACCTCGTTGGGGTCGACGTCGTGCTTGATGGAGAGCTCGCGGGAAGGAATGACGCCTTCGGTCTTGTAACCGATGTCGAGTAGAACCTCGTCACGATCGACCTTGACGATGGTGCCCTCGACGATGTCACCATCGTTGAAGTACTTGATCGTGGCGTCGATGGCGGCGAGAAAATCCTCTGCGGAGCCGATATCGTTGACGGCTACCTGCGGTGAGGTTGTGGTTGAGGGCATGTGTTGAGTTGCTCCGGACGGGTTGGGTATCGGTTGATGGATGTTCGGTCGGACTTGGTGAAACGTGTGCAACACGAGCATCTTCGGCGAATCCGTTGCCGGATCCGTGTGCGCCGAGGTCGAGGGAACCCGACCTGGGCGCAGCATGAACACACTCGCGTTGAACAGGGTACGCGATGCCGCAGTACCAGCACAAACCCGGTTAGAGTCGGCGTGTGACCGATCTTTCCACACCGTCGTCCACTCCCGGCCGCGGCCGAATCGATTCGGTCGCGAGTGACCGCGCGAGTCGTCTCTGGTGGGATTCCGACGCCGAGAGCTACCACCGTACGCACGGCGCGTTTCTCGGAGTGTCGACCGAATCCGGGGAGTTCGTCTGGTGCCCGGAGGGGCTGCACGAGGGCGACGTGCATCTGCTGGGCGACGTCGCGGGCAAGGACGTCCTCGAAGTGGGCTGCGGCAGTGCACCGTGCGCCCGCTGGCTCGGAACCCAGGGTGCGCGCGCGATCGGTCTCGACATCTCGATGGGCATGTTGCAGCGCGGCGTCGATGCAATGGCCGCGGGCGGGTCGACGGTTCCGCTGGTGCAGGCCAGTGCCGAGTCCTTACCGTTTGCCGACGAGCGGTTCGACATCGTCTGCTCGGCCTTCGGTGCGGTGCCGTTCGTCGCGGACTCCGCCAATGTGATGAAGGAAGTCGCGCGGGTACTGCGGCCGGGCGGGATCTGGGTGTTCGCCGTCAACCATCCGATGCGCTGGGTGTTCCCCGACGATCCCGGGGTCGGCGGTCTGACCGCTACGATTCCGTACTTCGATCGAACCCCGTACGTCGAATACGACGCCGACGGGACTCCCAACTACGTGGAGCACCACCGGACGATCGGTGACCGCGTGCGCGAGCTGGTCGCCGCAGGTCTCGAGGTGCGCGACATCGTCGAACCGGACTGGCCGGAATGGCTCGACCGCGAGTGGGGACAGTGGAGTCCACTGCGCGGGCAACTCTTTCCGGGCACCGCGATCTTCAGCAGCCGCAAACCGCTCTGACCGAGTGCGCCGCGATCAGCGCCGGTGCACCCGGGCTTCCACGGCCTCGGTGAATGCGCTGGTCGACGCCTGCCCACCGAGGTCGGCTGTCGCGACCCCGGATTCGACCGTGGCGTCGACGGCGTCACGGATCCGGCCGGCGGCCGCGGCCAGCCGATCGTCCGTGTGGCGCGGGGCGAGCCACTCGAGCAGCATTGCAGCGGACAGGAAGAGTGCCGTCGGATTGGCCCGGTTCTTCCCTGCGATGTCCGGGGCCGACCCGTGCGAGGCCTGCGCCATCGCCTGGGTTTCCGAGGAGTTGATCGACGGCGCGGTGCCCAGCGACCCGGACAGCTCACCTGTCAGATCCGACAGAATGTCACCGAACATGTTCTCGGCCACGATGACGTCGTAGTCCTCACCGCGTCGAACCAGGTGTGCCGCCAACGCGTCGACGTGCTCCTCGGTGACCTCGACGTGCGGGAAGTGCTCGCTCACCGCGCGGCACGCATCACGGAACAGTCCCGTCGTCATCGACAACACGTTGGTCTTGTGCACGATGGTCAGCGTGCGACGGCGCCGGTCTGCCAGCGAGAACGCCTCGCGTGCAATGCGTTCACACGCGGGGCGGGTGAACACTCCGACTGCCAGCGCCACATCGGGAGTCGGCATGAACTCGCCACTGCCGACGAACATGTTGCGATCGGCGTAGAAGCCTTCGGTGTTCTCCCGCACCACCACCAGATCCATCCGCGGGGACATAGCCCGCACGCCGGCCAGTGCTCTTGCCGGCCGGATGTTGGCGAACAAGTCGAAATTCTTGCGAATCCGTCCACCGGGCGTCAGCTGCGAACGGAACGGCTCCGGATACGACGCACTGTCGTGCGGTCCCAGAATCCAGCATTCGAGTGCGGACAGTTCTCCCAACGTGCTGTCGGGTATCGGCATTCCGTGCTGGTCGATGGCGTCCAGGCCCAGCGGCAGGTGCACCCAGTCGACGGCCGGTCCGCCGACGGCCGCCAGTGCCGCGTCGACCACCCGGATAGTTGCGGGCACGATTTCGTGGCCGATCCCGTCGCCGGTCATGGCCCCGATCCGTATCGTCGTTGCATTCCGGCCGTCCGTCTGCGACATCATGGTCTCCATGGTGCAGTCCGCAGAACTCCTACTCGACTCCGGCCTCGACGCAGCAGTTCGCCGCGAGTGGGCGGCGCTGTCCGAGGCCGGCCTCCCGAGCCAGAACCGGCACCGCGGGGACTCGAATCGCCCACACATCACCGTCGCGGTGGCGTCGTCGATGCCCGTCGCGGTGGACGACGGCGCAGCGATCCGCTTCGATCCGCTCGGTGTGCGCCTCGGTGGCCTCGTCGTGTTCGGCGGTCGGGCGATCACTCTGGCCCGCCTGGTCGTTCCGAGCGTCGAATTGCTCGACCTACACGCCAGGGTGCACGCAGCCGTGGGCACGGGATCGTTCGACAACGTCGACCTCGGCCGTTGGACGCCGCACGTGACACTGGCCAGGCGATTGACGTCCGAGCAGGCAGGATCGGCCGTGCGACTGCTGTCGACGAGCATCGAGGACCTGGTGGGCTCCGCCGTGGCCCTGCGTCGATGGGACGGTGAAGCCAAGCGCGAATGGCGGATCGGCTGACCCCGGGCACCCTAGAACCGGAAGTCGCCGAACTGGGTCACCTCCGCGTGGGTATCGGGAGCGAGGCCTGCGAGCACGACGGCGTCGAGGGCCAGGAACAGCAGCACAACTACCAATACAATTGTCATGCCGCAAGCTTCCAACCTGCGAAGAATGCGCACGAGTGGCAGTAATGCCATATATCGACGACTTTCTGCCATACTTCTTTTCATGCTGAAACGAGTGGTTGTCGCGCTGATGCCGTTGACCGAACAGTTCGAGCTGGGCGTCGCCTGCGAGGTGTTCGGATTCGATCGCTCGGACGAGGGCCTACCCACCTACGACTTCTCTCTGATCGCAGGTGTCCCCCAACCGATCCGCACCCGCGTCGGTTACACCATCGACGTGCCGCACGATCTCGACAGTCTCGACAGCGCCGATCTGATCATCATTCCGGCCGGTGGCACCGAGACGGCTGTGGACGGCAGCTTCGTGTGCGGAACCGAATACGACGCATCCATCGAACCCCTGCTGGCCAAGCTTCGCGCAGCGGTGGAACGAGGCGCGATGGTCGCGAGCCTGTGCAACGGTGCTTTCGTACTCGGCAAAGCGGGACTTCTCGACGGCAGACCCTGCACGACGCATTGGCGGCACTCCGCCTCACTGGCCGCAAAATACCCCCTGGCACAGGTGGATCCGAACGTCCTCTACGTGGATGCGGGCAACGTACTCACCAGCGCAGGGACGGCAGCCGGAATCGACCTGTGCCTGCACATCGTGCGCAAGTACCAGGGCAGCGTCGTGGCCAACGGGATCGCTCGCCGGATGGTCGTTCCTCCGCATCGTGATGGCGGCCAGGCTCAATTCGTCACCAGTCCGCTGCCCGCCACTCGTACCGAGACACTGGCTCCGCTGCTGGACTGGATGACCGAGAACCTCGACTCCGAGCTGACCATCGGTCGACTGGCGGCGCGGGTGAACATGTCGGCGCGAACCTTCGCCCGCAAGTTCGCGGCCGAAACCGGAACCACACCCGCGCGCTGGCTCAACGACCAACGAGTACTGGCGGCGCAGCAGCTGTTGGAGAACTCGGACCTGCCGATGGATTCGATCGCCGAGGTGGTCGGTTTCGGCAATGCCGCGGCCCTGCGGCAGCATTTCGTGAGGTTGCGATGCACCACGCCGAATGCGTATCGCCGCACGTTCCGTGCCGCACCCCAGCCCGCCTGACGCAGGCGCTCCGACCCGACCGGGATGATTCCGGTCAATACCTGCGTTGAGACACACCAGAAGCGCAATCAATCGAAAGGGACCGCGTGGCCACTCAGACTTTGACCCAGCAGAATTTCGACGAGATCGTGACGAACAACGACGTGGTGTTGGTCGATTTCTGGGCGTCCTGGTGCGGACCGTGCCGCCAGTTCGCGCCGACGTTCGAGAAGTCGTCCGACGCGCACCCCGACGTGGTGCACGCCAAGGTGGACACCGAGGCCGAGCAGGGACTTGCTGCCGCGGCGCAGATCCAGTCGATCCCGACGATCATGGCGTTCCGCGAAGGAATTCTGGTGTACGCACAGCCCGGTGCACTGCCTGCGCCGGCGCTCGAGGACCTCGTCGGTCAGATCAAGGCACTCGACATGGACGTCGTGCGCCAGCAGATCGCCGAGCAGGCTCCCGCGGCGGAGTAGTTTTTCGTCGCTGCACACGACGCGAAGGGCCGCTCACCGAATTCGGTGAGCGGCCCTTCGTCGTTCTTCCTGCGCGGCCTCGAATCAGTGCGCAGCGGCATCCCAGCTGCGGCCGGTGCCGACCGAGACTTCCAAGGGCACCGACAGTTCGATGGCCGAGGACATCTTGTCGCGTACGAGCGCTTCGACTTCCTCACGCTCGGATTCGACGACCTCGAGCACCAGTTCGTCGTGGACCTGCAACAGCATTCGTGACTTCAGCGTCGACTCCGCCAGTGATCGGTGCACGTCGATCATCGCGACCTTGATGATGTCTGCGGCGGTGCCCTGGATCGGGGCGTTGAGAGCTGCCCGCTCGGCGACCTCGCGGCGCTGACGGTTGTCGCTGTTGAGATCGGGCAGGTAGCGGCGCCTGCCGTACAGCGTGGAGGTGTATCCCACCTTGCGCGCTTCCTCGACGGCGTTGCGCAGGTAGTCACGGACACCACCGAACCGCGCGAAGTACGCCTCCATCTGCTGCTTCGCCTCGTCGGTGGAGATCTTGAGCTGCGCGGCGAGACCGAATGCGCTGAGTCCGTATGCCAATCCGTACGACATCGCCTTGACCCGGCGACGCAGTTCGGGGGTGACCTCCTCGATCGGCACGCCGAACGCCCGGGCACCGACGAAACTGTGCAGATCCTCGCCGGTGTTGAACGCCTCGATCAGACCTTCGTCGCCGGATACGTGCGCCATGATGCGCATTTCGATCTGGCTGTAGTCGGCAGTGAGCAGCGTGTCGTATCCGGCCCCGACGACGAAGCCGTCACGGATGTGGCGTCCCGCCTCGTTGCGTACCGGAATGTTCTGCAGGTTCGGCTCGGTGGACGACAGTCGGCCGGTGGCCGCGACCGTCTGGTTGAACGTGGTGTGAATGCGTCCGTCGTCGGCGACGGATTTCAGCAGGCCGTCGACCGTGACCTTCATCCGCGTCGCGTCCCGGTGATCGAGCAGGAATTTCAGGAACGGATGCTCGGTCTTCTCGAACAGCCCCTGCAGCGCATCGGCATCGGTGGTGTACCCGGTCTTCGTCTTCTTCGTCTTGGGCATGTCGAGTTCCTCGAACAGCACCACCTGCAACTGCTTCGGAGATCCGAGGTTGATCTGCTTGTCGATCACGCCGTAGGCGGAGTTCGCGGCCTCGTCCACCTGCGCGGCGAATCCGGACTGCAGCGCGCGGAGGTGATCACCGTTCACGGCGATACCCGTTGCCTCGACATCGGCCAACACCGTCAGCAGCGGCAGCTCCATCTCGGAGAGCAGGGTGGTCGACTCGATGGCGGCGAGCTCGGCGTCCAACGCATCGGCCAGGTCGATCACGGCCCGCGCCTTGAGAATCTCTCCCTCCGCGAACGCCGCATCGGCGGTGTCCTCCGCGTCGAGCAACGACATCTGACCTTCTCCCGCATCCTCGACGCGGAGTTCGCGCTTGAGGTAGCGCAACGACAGGTCGTCGAGATTGAACGATCGCTGACCGGGCCGCACCAGGTACGCCGCCAGTGCGGTGTCGGTGGTCAAGCCGCCGAGGGTCCAGCCGCGCCCACGAACCGCATGCAGAGCCCACTTGGCCTCGTGCAAGGCCTTGGGTTGCGCTGCATCTGCGAGCCAGGCCGCGAGTGCCTGCTCGTCGGATTCGTCCAGAGCGGTCGTCGTGACGAACGCGCCCTCGCCGTCGGCCGCGGCGATCGCCACCGACGTCGCATCGCTGTCGAACGGCCGACGCGGGCCGAGAATCGACAGCCCACTACGCCTGCCGTCGGCTGCGTGTTCCGCGAGCCATGCGGCCAGTTCACCCGGTGCGACGATGCCGCCGCGGACGTCGAACCCTTCCTCCGCCTCGGGTTCGACCGACGCGAGTGTCTCGAACAACCGGTCCCGCAGAATGCGGAACTCCAGGTCGTCGAACAAGGCGTGGATCTTCTCGCGGTCCCACGGAGCGAGTTCGAGCTGATCGGGGGTGTAGGGCAACGGCACATCTCGGACCATCTCGGTGAGCTCGCGGTTGAGCACCACGCTCGACAGGTTGGCGCGCAGTGCATCTCCCACCTTGCCCTTGACCTTGTCCACGTTGTCGACAAGGGCGGTGAGGGAACCGTATTCGATGATCCACTTGGTCGCCGTCTTCTCGCCGACACCAGGAATGCCAGGAAGGTTGTCGCTCGGGTCTCCGCGCAGGGCCGCGAAGTCAGGGTACTGCGACGGCGTCAACCCGTACTTGGTGGCGACCTCGTCGGGAGTGAACCGAGTCAGATCCGAGACGCCCTTGCGCGGATACAACACCGTGACGTTGTCGGTCACCAGCTGCAGCGCATCGCGGTCGCCGGTGACCACCAGGACGCGGTAGCCGAGCGCCTCTGCCTGGGTCACCAGAGTGGCGATGATGTCGTCCGCCTCGAAGCCGGCCTCTGCCATCACCGGAATACCCATGGCCCCGAGTACGTCCTTGGTGATGTCGACCTGGCCGGCGAACTCGTCCGGGGTCTTGCTGCGGTTGGCCTTGTACTCGGGGAACCGCTCGGCGCGGAAGGTCTGCCGCGAGACGTCGAACGCCGCCGCGATGTGCGTCGGTTTCTCGTCCCGCAGCAGATTGATCAACATCGAGGTGAACCCGTACACGGCGTTGGTGGACTGACCGCTGGTGGTCTTGAAGTTGTCCGCAGGCAACGCGAAGAAGGCACGGAACGCCATCGAGTGGCCGTCGATGAGCAGCAACGTGGGCCGCTCCCCGCCCGCCTTCGCGTCGGTATCGGCTGCGGGCGCTGCACTTTTCTCCGTTACTGGGCTCACGGTTGACCAGTCTAGGGAGCGGGTCCGACAACTCGAAGCCGGATGCAGGCGCCGCGACGCGATCGCTCTCACGGCGCGCGTCGTGCACCGCGAAACACAACCGATACTTTCCGGAAATCTCAGTCGCCGATTTTGCGTCGTTTCAGCGGATAGAGTCCGACAATTGCAGTAAATCCCCAACCCGTGACTCAACGACAACCGTCCGGAGGACGTGCGTGGCTCCAAATGTTCGATGGACCAGAAAGGTGCAACCGCCGAGGTTGCGCGCAAGATCTGCCGTTCGGCTCTTCCAGCGAACACTCCTACTCGCCGTTCTGAGTTCCATTGCCGCGCTGCTGTTCAGTGCGCCGGCATTGGCCCAGGAACCTACCCCCACTCCCCCGGCAGCACCGGGGACCAGCGCCGAACAGGCACCGCCTGCGGACGCGGTCAGCGTCGCCGGATCTCTCAACAACGGTGGCGAAAGACTCATCGGCGTCGATGTCGCGGCGCTGGACGCGTCCGGCTCCGAAGTCGCCCGCACCACCAGTGAAACCGGCGGCCGGTGGACCCTCGAATTGTCTCCCGGCACATACACATTCCAGGTGGTCCAGGAAACGCTCCCCGACGGCGTCAGCGTTCAGGGCGAGGTCCAGCGCGATGTGGAGGCCGGGCGTTCCAACACCGTCATCTTCTCGTTCGGCGAGGCCAGAACCGCCACCAGCATTCCGTTCTACGAGAAGTTCGTACGCACTACGGTCGACGGCTTTCGCTTCGGCCTCGTCATCGCGCTCGCCGCGGTCGGACTGAGTCTGATCTTCGGCACCACCGGTCTGACGAACTTCGCGCACGGAGAGATGGTCACCCTCGGTGCCGTCGCGGCGTGGTTCTTCAACGTCAGTGTCGGGATACAACTCATCCCGGCCACGCTGCTGGCGATCGTCGTGGGAGTCGCGATCGGCTGGCTCAACAACGCTCTGATATGGCGGCCGTTGCGCAAACGACGGACCGGCCTCATCGCACAGCTCGTGGTGACGATCGGCCTCGCAATCGCACTGCGCTATCTCATCCTGATCTTCTTCTCGGACCGCTCCGAACCCTTCGACGACTACCAGGCTCAGACCGAGAACAACTGGGGTCCGCTCTCGATCACCAACGTCAACCTCGCCTGCATCGTCATCAGCATCGTCGTTCTGGTCGGCGTCGCACTGATGTTGCAGCGCACCAAGATCGGCAAGGCCATGCGTGCGGTTGCCGACAACCGGGACCTCGCTGCGTCCTCCGGCATCAACGTCGAGCGCGTGGTCACGTTCGTCTGGTGCCTCGGCGGCGGCCTGGCTGCCCTCGGCGGCGTGTTGTTCGGGCTCTCCGAACTCGGCGGTCGCGTCCAGTGGGAGATGGGCTTCAAACTCCTGTTGCTCATGTTCGCCGGCATCACACTCGGTGGACTGGGAACGGCCTACGGCGCCTTCCTCGGTTGCGTCATCGTCGGTCTGCTCGTGCAGTGGTCGACGCTGGTCATCAATCCCGATCTCAAATACATCGGAGGGTTGCTCGTCTTGATTCTCATCCTCGTCGTCCGTCCACAGGGCATCCTCGGCTCGCGACAAAGGATCGGGTGACCTTCACATGGATATCATCGGCGCACTTCAGATCTCACTCGCTCAGCTGGTCGGCCCGTCGGCCATCTTCTACGCTCTACTCGCCATCGGCCTGAACCTGCACTTCGGTTACGCCGGACTGCTCAACTTCGGTCAGATCGGCTTCGCACTGCTCGGCGGCTACGGCGTCGGCATCACCACGATCACCTACGAACAGCCGCTGTGGCTGGGCATTCTGGTCGGCCTCGCTGCAGCCGGGTTACTGGCCCTGGTTCTCGGCATTCCGACGCTGCGACTGCGAGCCGACTATCTCGCGATCGTCACCATCGCCGCCTCGGAAATTCTCCGATTGGTGTTTCGGTCCACCGCAACGGATTCGGTGACCAAATCCACCAACGGCATCACCGGCTTCGCCGGCCCGTTCACCAGCATGAGCCCGTTCGAGGGTGGTAAGTCCTACGAATTCATCGGCGTGCGGTTCCTCGGCAACGATCTGTGGGCCATGCTCGTCGGCTGGACACTGGTCCTGCTGCTGTGCGGCGTGGTCTACCTGCTGACGCACAGCCCGTGGGGACGCGTCCTCAAGGCTGTCCGTGAGGACGAGGACGCAGCCCGTTCGCTGGGCAAGAACGTCTTCGTCTACAAGATGCAGGCACTGGTTCTCGGTGGCGTCATCGGCGGTATGGGCGGTGTGTTCAACGCACTGCAGACCCAATCCATCAACCCGGACTTCTACTCGACGGCGCAGACATTCTTCGCCTTCGGCGCACTGATTCTCGGTGGGGCGGCAACAGTGTTCGGCCCGGTACTGGGCGCGATGCTCTTCTGGTTCCTGCTGTCCATACCCGATGCGATTCTGCGGCAATTGATCTCCGGCGACGACCCGGTGCTCAATCTCACCGGCGCTCAGGTCGGTGCCACGCGATTCGTGCTCCTGGGAATCCTGATCGCCGTCTTGATGGTGTTCAGACCTCAGGGCATTCTCGGCAACAAGCGAGAGGTTCAACTCAATGCCTGACCCGAGCAAGGATGCTGCTTCAACGGCCGCACCGAGCAAGAAAGCAAGCACACTCGAATCACGCGCTGCGCAGGCGTTGTCGAGCGATCAACGCGCCGCCCTGTTCGCCGGTGTTCCCAACGAACCCGGCGCACCGAAACCGGACGCCACGATGGTCGTCGACGGCGTCTCGCGCACCTTCGGTGGCCTCAAGGCCGTCGACGTGGCGCACCTCGAGATTCAGCGGGGCTGCATCACCGGACTGATCGGGCCCAACGGCGCAGGCAAGACCACCCTGTTCAACCTGCTCACGGGATTCGATCGACCCGACACGGGAACCTGGTCGATGGACGGCCAGGAACTGGGCCGGATGCATCCGCACCAGGTGGCACGCAAAGGTGTGGTGCGCACGTTCCAGTTGACCAAGGCGCTGTCGAAACTGACTGTGCTGGACAATGTTCGGCTGGGTGCGACGGGTCAGCGCGGTGAGCGCATGATCAACACCTTCATGCCGTGGACGTGGAAGGCCCAGGAACGTCAGATCACCGAACGCGCCTACGAGCTACTGGGCCGCTTCAAGCTCGACGCCAAGGCCGACGACCTCGCCGGCTCGTTGTCCGGCGGCCAGCGCAAGCTGCTGGAGATGGCGCGTGCGTTGATGACCGATCCGTCGGTGGTCATGCTCGACGAGCCCATGGCCGGGGTCAATCCGGCTCTGACGCAGTCACTTCTGGGGCACATCAAGTCGCTTCGCGACGACGGTATGACGGTGGTGTTCGTCGAGCACGACATGGACGTCATCCGCGACATCAGTGACTGGGTGGTGGTGATGGCTCAAGGCAGCATCATTGCCGAGTCCACCCCCGAGGAGCTCTCCAACAACGGAGCCGTCGTCGACGCGTATCTCGGTAGCCATCACGATCAGGCTCTCGAGTTCGATGCCGACGGCAATCCGGTCGGTGCCACAGCGGAGCTGGCGGAGGCACTGAAGAAGGCCGAGGCCGAGGAACTCGAAGCGGGAGGCGACCTCTCGGAGCCGGAGTTCGCCCGCCCGATCGCAACCGACGGCACCGAAGGCGGCTCGCACCGGGCCAAGGAGGACGACCGATGAGCGAACAGACATTGACGCCGGCGGAATTCGCCGCGACACCCGAGGAACATGCTCGACTCGCCGAAGGTGCACTGCTGCGCGCGGACGGGTTGGTGGCCGGATACATCCCCGGTGTTAACATCCTCAGCGAGTGCAACTTCTTTCTCAACGACGGCGAGATCGTCGGCATCATCGGACCCAACGGTGCCGGGAAGTCGACTCTCCTCAAGACCCTGTTCGGTCTGGTCGCCGTCCGTGAGGGCAGCGTCAAACTGCGCGGCGACAACATCACCTCCGCAGAAGCGCATGTGTTGGTCACCAAGGGAGTCGGCTACGTTCCGCAGACGCAGAACGTGTTCCCGTCACTCACCATCGAAGAGAACCTCGAGATGGGAATCTATCTGCGTCCCAAGAAGTTCGGTGAGCGTTTCGAGTTCGTCAGCGAGCTGTTCCCGCTGCTCGGCGAGCGCAAGAAGGTCAAAGCAGGCGCGCTGTCCGGCGGCGAACGACAGATGGTCGCCATGGGACGCGCACTGATGATGGAGCCGTCGGTACTGCTGCTCGACGAGCCGTCGGCCGGATTGTCTCCGATGTTCCAGGACGAGGTGTTCATCCGCTGCAAGAAGATCAATGCAGCGGGCGTCTCGATCATCATGGTCGAGCAGAACGCTCGTCGCTGCCTCCAGATCTGCGACCGTGGCTATGTACTCGATCAGGGCCGCAACGCCTACACCGACACCGGTCCGGCATTGATGAACGACCCGAAGGTGATCGAGCTGTACCTCGGCACACTGGCGGGAAGCAAAGAGAAGAAGTAGCTGCTCGGCAAACGACGACGGCCCCGGTTCGACATCGAACCGGGGCCGTCGTCGTTGCCGTCGAACGTGTGACACCTACGAAAACCTCTGGGCCCGAGTCCTGATCGAGGACTCGGGC
The DNA here is from genome assembly GCF_002258565.1 of Rhodococcus sp. 05-2254-6. Lineage (NCBI taxonomy): Bacteria > Bacillati > Actinomycetota > Actinomycetes > Mycobacteriales > Nocardiaceae > Rhodococcus > Rhodococcus sp. 05-2254-6. Next base: position 5,449 of record NZ_NOZF01000034.1, on the reverse strand, counting down.
CCAGAGGCTGTGTGACAGTTACAGATCACTCACCGACGACGATGTAATCTTCCGTCGTCAGGGTGTTGTCCGGTCCGAAGACCAGGTTGCCGTAGGAACCGGTGGCGGGCTCTCCTGCGTCACTGAAGTTCAGCGCGCCGGTGATTCCGTCGTAGTCGATATCGGTTCCGGCCTTGACGAGCGGAAGGCACTCGGCGTAGCTGGTGCACTTGGTGCCGTCCTTGGTGACGCTGTTGATGTTGGCCGCGATGTCGGTACCTGCCGTCGACTTGGCCTGCTCGGCAGCGAGCGCCGAGATGATCACTGCGTCGTAGGACTCACCCGCGTAGTTGAAGTCCACCAGAGCCGGATCGACGACCTTGAGACGATCCTGGAATCCGGTGCCGACATCGGTCAACGGAGTGGTGCCGCGCATCGTGTCCAGCAGACCCGCTGCGACCGACTCACCGAGGGCGTTGCCCATGTTGCCGTCGACGCCGTAGACCAGCGTGCCGTCGGACGGTCCGATGCCGATCTCGTGCATACGGGTGATGATCTTCGCGGACTCCTCGAAGCCGATGATGGCCACGGCGTCCGGGTTGAAGTTCTTCACACCGTCGACCTCGGCGTTGAACGACTGTGCGTTCGGGTCGTAGATCGTGGTCTGGATCTGGTCCGCCGCGATGCCCGCCTCTTCGAGGTTGTCCGCGGTGTTCGCGGCCAGGCCCGTGCCGTACGGGTCGTTGAGCGCGAGGATGGCGACGCGCTGCGCACCGTCCTGGGCGATCAGCTGGGACAGGGCCTGTGCCTGCAGCACGTCGGTGGGTGCGGTACGGAAGTACTGCCCCTTGTCCGGGTAGCAGACGAACTGATCGGACGTGTTGGCCGGCGAGAACTGCACGACGCCTGCGCTGGCGATCTTGTCGATGACCTTGAGCGAGACCGAGGACGACGCTGCACCGACGATGACGTCGGAACCGCCGGCGAGCAAGCGGTCCACCGTGGTGTTGGCGGTATCGGTCGTCGTGTCGCCCGAGTCACCGGGGATGAGCGTGACGGGCTGCTCGAGGACGCCACCGGCTTCGTTGACGTCGTTGACGGCCAGCTGCACACCGGCAACTTCGGGCGGGCCGAGGAAGGCCAGGGTTCCGGTCTCGGGGAGAAGGGTTCCCACCACCAGCGGGGCCGTGTCCGGGGTTGCCCCGGCAGTGGCCTGCTCGGGCGTGCAGTCGGTGGAGACGGTCGTTTCCGCGGCTGCAGTGCCGCCGCTGGCACTGGTGGAGTCGGTCGAGCCCGAGTCGTCGCTCGACGAACAGCCGAACAGTGCGAGCGAGGTAACGCTCAGCACCGCAGCCGTGCGGACATAGGTCCGAATTGCCATCTAGGTTCTCCTTGAAATTGCTCGTCGATGAAGCGCACCTGAGTTACATGTGGCTCACGTGTGGGTCAGACGCTAATGCTCGGAGCCGATTCGCAAAGCCTAGAACGACGCTCGTGACCTGACTGTGACCTAGAGAGTCGAAGTTTTACGTGGCCGTAGCTTTCGCCGGCCGATCAGCTTTCTCCCACGGGCTTGTTCGCAGGGGTACCGAGCGTGTCGATCACGACCTCCGCGACGGCCTTCATCGTCGTCCTGCGATCCATCGCGGCGCGCTGAATCCACTTGAACGCCTGCGGTTCTGTGAGCGATTGCGATTCCATCAGGATGCCCTTGGCCTTCTCGATGAGCTTGCGCGTCTCGAGCCGATCCTGCAGATCCACGATCTCGGATTCGAGGGCGGAGATCTCACCGAAACGGCTGGCGGCCAACTCCACCGCAGGCATCAGATCGGCTTTGGTGAACGGCTTGACCAGATACGCCATGGCCCCGGCATCGCGAGCTTTCTCCACGAGTTCGCGTTGACTGAACGCGGTGAGAATGACGACGGGCGCAATGCGCTTCTCTGCAATCTCCGACGCCGCATCGATTCCGTCCCGACGCGGCATCTTCACATCCATGATGACCAGATCGGGACGCAGTTCGACGGCCAACTCCACCGCCTGCTGACCGTCGGCCGCTTCACCGACCACGTCGTACCCCTCCTCGCGGAGCATCTCCACGAGGTCCAATCGGATCAGGGATTCGTCCTCTGCCACCACCACACGAAGCGGGGGCTTGCCAGTACCGTGCGCACCAGGAGCATTCATCTGTATCGGTCTCCTTTGACAGTCATCGCCCATCAGGGCCGTCGAGCATCTGAAGGGTACCGGTGCGCGAGGCCGAAAGCGCATCTTCTAAACTCGTCAATCGTTGCTTGAAAGACGCCAGCCCTCGTATCCCAATTGGCAGAGGAAACGGATTCAAAACCCGTCCAGTGTGAGTTCGAGTCTCACCGAGGGCACCACAGCAGCCACGAATCGGTATCGGTAAAGGCCGCTCGTGATCGCGCCTACAGTGGAGTGATGTACATACCCAGCAGTCTTCGTTGCCACGACACCAGCGCGGGAAATTTGTGCGCAGCGAAGGTCGACCATCGTTTCGGGGATTCGGCGGACCGGTCCGCCCAGTGGGTCTTCTACACCTGCAGCGCCGATTCCACTCACGAGACCGGTTACGTCGACCGCCTGGTCACTGCCTGAACCATGTTCGTAGAACGCGCGTACGTCCATGCCGACGATGTCGGATCGGACTGGCCCTTCACCGTGCCTGCTGTCGCCGACCTCGCTCGCGAGGGACTCGAATTCCTGGCACCGGTCACAATTCTGGTCGGAGACAACGGTTCCGGTAAATCGACTCTCGTCGAAGCAATAGCCGAGGGATTCGGAATCGATGCCCGCGGCGGTCGCGCGGCGCAGCAGTCGCGTCGAATCGACGAGGTGACCAGCGCGCTCGGAGAGGTACTCGAACTCGAGACCACGCCACGAGGTTCTCGAATGCTTCGTGGCCCACGACTGAACAAGCGCGGCTTCTTCCTGCGCGCCGAGACCGCGTTCGACATGGCCGAGAACCTCGGCGGCGTGCCGGGTTTCTGGGACGAGAACACCGCCGAGATGAGCCACGGTGAAGGGTTCCTGACCATGTTCGGTGCAATGTTGGACGAACCCGGTTTCTACGTTCTGGACGAGCCCGAATCGGCCCTGTCGTTCACCGCGAGCCTGCAGCTCGTTGCACTGATGTCCGAGCTGGGCGATGACGGCGCGCAGATCGTCTGCGCCACCCACTCACCGATTCTGGCGTCGACGCCCGGTGCGGACATCGTCGAAGTAGGCGAACACGGTCTACGCCGAAGCACTTGGGACGAACTCGAATTGGTACAGCACTGGCGCCGCTACCTCGACGACCCGAACAGCTATCTCCGTCACCTGCTCGACTGACCGTCGGCCATCGGCACCTCACGACGGCGACGCACACTTCCCGGCGAGACGCCCGTGGCGCGCTTGAACGCCTTCCCGAACGCAGCCTCCGACAGATACCCACTGCGCCGGGCCACTTCGGCCATCACCACGTCCTCGGATCGCAACGTGCCGTACGCGACCTGCATCCGCCACGTCGCGAGATAGCTCATCACGGAATCACCGACCAGCTCGGTGAAACGTGCCGAGAACGCAGAGCGAGACATGTTCACCCTCGATGCCAGACCCGCAACGGTCCACCGCTCGTGCGGGTGTCGATGGATCAGCGCCAACGCCGTTCCGATCCGATCGTCCTGCAATGCACCGAGCCAACCCGACTGCGCACCTGGCGTATTCGCGATCCACGACCGCAGCGCATGGATCACCAGAATGTCGGACAGCCGGGTGATCACCGCTTCTCCCCCGGGCTCGAGCACACGCGCCTCGTCCGCGACCATAGCCAGTACGTTCTGCATCCTCGATTGCCTCGGGCCCGGATCAGCGTCGACCACCACCAGCGCGGGCAACAGGCGAACGAGCTTCTGCGCTGCAGGATGATCCAGCCGCACCGCCCCGCACACGAGAGTCGCAGCACGGCCGGCACCGCCCGCGTCGTGAGTGAGCACCGCGTAGCGATCGCTGATGTACTCGTGCGGGAGATCGTGAACGCTCGTCGCCTGAACCGATGCGTCGCCGGCTGCGGTGAGCACGTGCCCTCGCCCGTGCGGCACCAACGCGAAATCGCCGGGGATCAGCTCACGCGTCGGCTCGCCGGGAACCGACAATGCGCAACTGCCGTCGACGACCGTGTGAAACCACAGCGCATCCTCCATGGCGGGCAATGCGAGACCCCAGGATCCGCTCATCTCGGAGCGCACGTAGAACGATCCGGTCATCCGTAGAAAGTGCAGCGCTTCACCCAGGGGGTCGGACGACTTCCAGGGATCTGCGCCGCGCATGCACCGATCGTCCCACGAAATGGACGATCGGACATCGAACGCGGCTGTGTGCGCATTGCTCATCCAGCCTCTCGGGACGAGGGTGGACAACTGAACGCTCACCTACTGGAGGGAATCACCGTGTTGGATCGAATGCTCGCAGTCGCCACCGCCGTTGCCGCCGTCGGATGTGGGCTCGTTGCCGGAGTGCTGCTCGCCTTCTCCATCAGCGTGCTCCCCGGCCTGGCAACACTGCCGGTACCCGACGCGATCGCCGCCATGCAGAGATTCAATGCTGCGATTCTGAACCCACTGTTCCTGGCACTGTTCGTCGGGACAGCCGTATCGTGCACTCTCGCAGCGATTCTCGCCGTATCGACCGGTCGGGGTTCACCGGTGCTGGTCGTGAGCGGAGCCGCTCTCTACGTTCTCGGATGCGTCGCGATCACGGCCGTTGCGAACGTCCCCCTCAACGACGCGTTGGCCGGGGTGGATCCCGGCAGTGCTGCCGGTGCCCAGGTGTGGCAGAACTTCACCGAGAAGTGGACGCGATGGAACACCGTCAGAACAGTGGCCGCGACTGCGGCCTGCGCCGTTCTGATCCTCGGTCAGGGCAGATCGGCGCTGGGCTGATCGGACACCGAGTCCTGGTGTCGCTTACGGATTTCTTCCTCGAACCGCGCGATGAGGTGGTCGGTGTCTGCCGTGGACACATCGCGTGCGCCCTCGTCCATCGAGGCGTCACGACCCCGGCGCAATGCAGCAAGTTCGGCTTCGAGTTCGTTGTTGTCGAGTACACGTGGATCCAGCATGACCTCCATTGTGGTCCCCTGTCCGGTGCCCCCGCGGGGATTTGCTGTAATCACGCAATGAACGTCGTGCACAGCTTCGCACCGATTCTCGGCCGCGGCGCGAACACCTTGATTCTGGGCTCGATGCCCGGCGTCGCGTCGCTGGCCGCGCAGCAGTACTACGCGCACCCACGAAATGCGTTCTGGCCGATCATGGGAACGCTGTTCGGTGCAGGCCCCGAACTTCCCTACGATGCGCGCACCGAGCGTCTGCGCAGCCAGGGCGTCGCGATATGGGACGTGCTGAAGCTGTGCACGCGTGAAGGAAGCCTGGATTCGGCGATCGTCGAATCGTCCATCGAGACAACC
>NZ_NOZF01000008.1:0-23372 GCF_002258565.1 Rhodococcus sp. 05-2254-6 | reverse complement strand
GCAGTTCATACCCAGATCGGAGCTGACCATCTCCAGCAGCGGACCGAGACCCCCACCGGGCCCCGCGCTAGCCACCAGGCGTCGATGCCGATCGAGCACCAGACTCAGGTCCGAGGCCCGGGCCGTGGACAGTTGCCGGACCACGCTCTCGGTGACGGTGGCGAAAGCGATGTCGGCGGGTACGCGAAAGAGCGGCAGGCCGTGCTCGAGGCAGGCGTCGACCAGATCGTCGGGCACCACGCCGTCGTCGGATGCCGCCAACGCCGAGATCCCGGCCTTGGACACCGCCCGGACGAACGTCCTCGAGTCCTCGGGGCCCGTCCGCCACATCAGACCGGTCAGCACCAGCTCTCCGCCGCTGAGGTATCGGCTCGGATCGAGCATGTCGGTGGTCACGACCCATCGGATGGTCGGATCGAAGTGCTCGGGAGTGACGATCGGCTGCAGTTTCAGGTCGGGGAGATCGGCCAGATCACGCAGTCTCACGGTGCATCGACCTCCTCTTCGTAGGATCCTCCAAAACCTACACTGTGATCGGCGTCATACTTCGTCGTTCCTGTCTCTCGTTCGCATGGCCTCCGGCGGTTGTACTGGGTGAACACGACCGAAAGACACGTGAGCGGAGAACAGCACGATGGAATTTCTACGACCACAGACCTGGGGCGACGCGTTGGCCGCGAAGGCCGACAACGTCGACGTGGTGCCCATCCAGGGCGGCACCGACGTCATGGTCGAGATGAACTTCGACCTGCACCGGCCGGGCGCATTGCTGGATCTGAACCCGATCACCGAACTCACCGAATGGGCGCACCTTCCCGACGGGACGCTGCGGGTCGGCGCAGGCGTGCCGTACGTCCGCATCATCGCCGAGCTCGGAGACATGCTTCCCGGCATCTCCCAGGCCTCCCGCACCGTCGGCTCACCGCAGATCCGCAATCGCGGGACCGTCGGCGGCAACCTCGGCGGCGCGTCGCCAGCAGGCGATCTGCACGCGCCTCTGCTCGCAGCGGGCGCGACCGTCGAGGTCGAATCGGCCGAGCGCGGAGTACGCATGATTCCCGCCACCGAGTTCTACCTCGGCGTCAAGCGCAATTCCTGCCTGCCCGACGAACTCATCCGCGCCTTTCACGTGGCACCGGCAGCGGGACCGCAGTACTTCTCCAAGATCGGCACCCGCAACGCGATGGTCATCGCAGTCTGCTCGTTCTCGATCGCACTGTTTCCGCAGGAGGGTCGTGTGGGTACCGGGCTCGGCTCCGCTGCGCCGACGCCGCGCCGGGCTTACGATGCCGAGAACTACCTCGCGGCCGAACTCGAGTGGGACGGTGCCCTCGATCCGCGGGTATCGGAGGAATTCGGCCGATTGGTCAGTGCGGCAGCAAGTCCCATCGACGACGTACGAGGCACTGCCGATTACCGCAAGCACGCCCTGTCCGTGATGGCCCGGCGAACACTGGGCTGGGCATGGCGCGACCTCACAGCCGCACGGAAGGTGGCCTGAACATGCGAGTCAACTGCACCATCAACGGAAAAGACATGGAAGCCGACGACGTCTGGGAGGGCGAGAGTCTGCTCTACCTGCTGCGTGAACGCATGGGACTCCCCGGATCCAAGAATGCCTGCGAGCAAGGTGAATGCGGTTCGTGCACCGTCTATCTCGACGGCGTCCCCGCATGCGCCTGCCTGGTGGCCGCCGGTCAGGTCGAGGGCCGCGATATCCGTACCGTCGAAGGCCTCGCCGAAGGCGACAAGCTCGATCCGATGCAGGAGGCGTTCGTCGAATGCGGAGCCGTCCAATGCGGCTTCTGCACCCCCGGGCTCGTGGTGCAAGCACACGATCTGATCGAGCGCGTTCCCAATCCGTCGGACGTCGAGATCCGTGAATCCCTCGCCGGAAACCTCTGCCGCTGCACCGGATACGAGAAGATCCTGGACGCCGTGCGGCTTGCAGCAACTCGAAAGGCCGAAGCCAAATGACCACTGTCATCTCGGGTGCCTACATCGCGCCCATCGTCGGCGACGAGATCCCCGACGGCTACCTCGTCGCCGAGGGCACGATGATCACCGCCATCGGATCGGGTCCCGCCCCGATCATCCCCGGCGCCGAGACGATCGACGCGTCCGGCTGCCTCGTCACCCCCGGCCTGGTGAACACACACCACCACCTCTACCAGTGGGCGTCCCAGGGCCTCGCCAAGGACAACACTCTCTTCGAATGGCTTGTCGCGCTGTACAAGCCGTGGTCCAAGATGGATGCCGAGGTCGTCGGCGGTGCTGCCGCGGCCGGGCTCGGATGGCTGGCCAAATCGGGATGCACCACGAGCACCGATCATCACTACATCTTCCCCCAGGGCCGAGGCGATCTGTTCGCCGCCGAGATCGACGCGGCGCAACGCATCGGAGTCCGCTTCCAGCCGTGCCGAGGCTCGATGGACCGGGGTGTGTCCGACGGCGGCCTGCCACCGGACGAGGTGGTCGAATCACTCGACGACATCCTCACGGCCACCGCAGAGGCCATCGACACCTACCACGACGCCTCCTTCGGTTCCATGCTCCGCATCGCGGTCGCGCCCTGCTCACCGTTCTCGATCAGCAAGGAGCTGCTCGTCGAGTCCGCGACCCTCGCTCGTGCGAAAGGTGTTCGGCTGCATACTCATCTGGCCGAGACCCTCGACGAAGAGGAGCACTGCCTCGCTCAGATGAACTGCACCCCGGTCGAATACATGGAGCAGGTCGGCTGGTTGGGCGACGACGTGTGGTTCGCCCACGCGGTGCACCTGCACGATTCCGACATCGCGAAGATGGCGGCCACCGGGACCGGGACCGCCCACTGCCCGAGCTCCAATGCTCGGCTCGGCGCGGGGATCGCCCGCATCTCGGACCTGCTCGCCGCCGGCGCACCCGTCGGCCTGGGGGTCGACGGTTCCGCCTCGGCCGAGATGGTGCCCCTGGCAGGCGAGGTCCGTCAGGCCATGTACATGCAGCGCGCCAAGTACGGGCCGACAGCACTGACGGCGCGTCAGGCACTCGAGATCGGAACACTGGGCGGCGCAACGGTACTGGGTCGTCAGAGCGAAATCGGTTCGCTCGAGGTCGGCAAGCTCGCCGACATCGCGATCTGGCGCACCGACGGGTTCTACTCGGCGGTGGACGACCCGGTCGTCGCGTTCGCGTACGGGCAGACACCTCCGTTGGCCCGCTTGATGGTGGGCGGGCGAACGATCGTCGAGAACGATGTCCTTACCAGCGCACCGCAGGACGAAATAGGCCGCGCCGGAGCCGAAGCGCACCGGCGCCTGATGAAACTCGCGGAGGACGTACTGTGAGCGCCCCGACCACCACACCCCGGCAAGCTCCCGCCGACATCCCCGCACCAGGACGCGGTCGCGTCGGCGACAGCCCGCTGCGACCCGACGGCACACTGAAGGTCAAGGGCGAGTTCGCGTATTCGTCCGATCTGTTCATCGATGGGATGCTCTGGGGCGCAACCCTTCGTAGCCCGCATCCCCGCGCGAGGATCGTCTCTGTCGACATCTCGAAGGCGCTGGCAACTCCCGGCGTCGAGGCGGTACTCACCCACGAGGACGTGCCGGGGCGCAAGTGCTTCGGACTCGACCACACCTGGGATCAGCCGGTGCTGGCCTTCGACGAGGTGCGGCACGAGGGCGAACCGATCGCGTTGATCGCAGCCGACCATCCCGAAACCGCCCGGCGCGCAATGGAAAAGATCGTCGTGGTCTACGACGTGCTCGAGCCTCTCACCGATGCCCGACGCGCAGCCCTGGATCCGGACTACCCGAAGGTGCAGGAACGCGGCGGAGTGGCGCGACATCAGCCGGTGCGCGTCGGCAACGTCGCCGCCGCACGGGCCACCGCGGATGTCATCGTCAGCAGCGACTTCGCCGTCGGCATCCAGGATCAAGCGTTCCTCGGACCCGAGTCCGGCTTGGCCGTTCCCGCCGAGGACGGCGGCGTGGATCTCTATGTCGCGACCCAGTGGATGCACAACGATCTGGCGCAGATCGGGCCGTGTCTCGGCCTGCCCGAGGAGAAGATCCGAATGACGCTGGCCGGCGTCGGCGGTGCATTCGGTGGCCGTGAGGACCTGTCGATGCAGATCCACGCGGCGATGCTCGCCATGCACACCGGCAAGCCCGTCAAGATCGTCTACAACCGGTACGAGTCGTTCTTCGGCCACGTACACCGCCACCCCGCACAGATGCACTACGAGTACGGTGCCACCAGGGACGGCAAGCTCGTGTTCGCCGATGTCGAGATCATCCTCGACGGCGGTGCGTACACCTCGGCCACTCTCAACGTGGTCGGCAACGCGGCCTCGCTCGGTGTCGGACCGTACGTCATCCCCAACATCGAGATCGACGCGTACGGGGTGTACACCAACAATCCACCGTGCGGTGCGATGCGTGGATTCGGCGCAGTGCAAGCATGTTTCGCGTACGAGTCGATGATGGACAAGCTCGGCGAGGCCTGCGGTATCGGGCCGGTGGCAATCCGCCAGATCAACGCCGTCAGCCAAGGTTCCATCCTCGCGACCGGCCAGGTCATCGAAGCACCTGCCCCACTGGCCGAGATGCTCGCCCGAGCCGAGGCGATGGAACTACCTGCCCCGCTGGACGCGTCGGACATTCGAAATCTGCCGGGTGGGGCATCGCAGACCACCCACGGCGAAGGCGTCGTACGTGGGATCGGATACGGCGTCGGCATCAAGAACATCTGCTTCTCCGAGAACTACGACGACTACTCCACTGCTCGCGTCCGGCTGGAGGTGATCGGCGGCGAGGCAACGGCATTGGTGCACACGGCTGCTGCCGAGGTGGGGCAGGGACTGGTGACGTTGGAGGCGCAGATCGCGCGCACCGAACTCGGCGTCACCAAGGTCGTCATCCATCCCGCCGACACCAAGGTCGGCAATGCCGGCTCTTCGTCCGCGTCGCGCCAGTCGTACATGACCGGTGGCGCAGTGAAGACCGCGTGCGAGGCCGTGCGTGAGGCGGTGTTCGTCCTGGCCGGCCTGTATCTGGGCCGCGCGGTGGCCGACCTCAGCCTCGACGGCGGCAAGATCGTCTCGGCCACCGACGGTGTGCTGGCCACGATCGAGGACGTACTCGGCGATCGCGTCATCGAGCAGACTCGTGAATTCCACCATCGCCCCACCAGCGGAATGGATCCGGTCACCGGACAGGGCGCGAGCCACACCCAGCTCGCCCTGTGTGTCCACCGCGCCGTGGTGGACGTCGACGTCGATCTGGGGCTCGTCAAGGTCGTCGAGATGGCGGCCGTGCAGGATGTCGGCAAGATCCTCAACCGGCTTTCACTCGAAGGCCAGATCCACGGCGGCACAGCGCAGGGCCTCGGCCTCGCGGTGATGGAAGAAATCGTCGTCGTGGACGGTCTGGTGAAGAACCCGTCGTTCACCGACTATCTGATTCCGACCATTCTCGACATGCCGCCCATGAAGCTGGACATCCTCGAGAACCCGGATCCTCTGGCACCGTACGGCCTTCGTGGTGCCGGCGAGCCACCCACCCTCTCGTCGACGCCCGCCGTCGTCGCAGCCATCCGCAACGCCACCGGACTCGCGTTGACCCGCGTACCCGTTCGACCCGAACACATCATCAACAGCTGATCCGAGTTCCATCCCCATTCGACGAAACCTTCTCCGGCACAACCGTACCGACGCCAACTCCCCCGGCATGTCGGCCCGGCCCGACGCTCGACGAGGTTGATCACGCCCTGGGAGGGCCGATCATGACCGACGTACACACATCCAGCACTCGCCAAAGCGGACGAGGTCGATCCCAGATCGACAAGTTCTTCGACATCACTGGCCGCGGTTCGACGCTGTCACGCGAAATTCGTGGTGGTGTCACCACATTCGTGGCCATGGCCTACCTGATCGTTCTCATCCCTCTGATCATCGGTGATGCACGCGATGTCACCGGTGCCACGCTCGATCCGGCTCAGCTGTCGACCATGGTGGCACTGTCCGCCGGGCTGACGACCATCCTGATGGGGGTCGTCGGAAACGCGCCCCTCGCGATGGCAGCCGGCCTCGGTGTGACGCCGATCGTGGTGTTCCAGGCGGCCCCGTACATGACCTGGCCGCAGGCGATGGGTCTGGTAGTTCTCGAGGGCGTCGTCATCGTCGTCTTCGCTCTCACCGGCATTCGGCAACTCATCATGGATGCCATACCACTGGTACTCAAGCAGGCGATCGGCGTCGGAATCGGTGCATTCATCGCGCTGATCGGTCTGGTCGATGCCGGGTTCGTCGGGCACCACGAGTCGGCAGCAACCGCCGTCACCCTTGGCACCTTCGGCAAGCTCGCCGGCTGGCCGGTGTTCGTGTTCTGCGTCGGGCTCATCCTGATGATCATGCTGTTCGTTCGGAAGGTGCCGGGCGCGATGCTGATCGGCATCTTCGTGGCCACCAACTTGGCGATCATCCTGAACTCGGTGTTCGACATCGAGCCGGAGGCGTGGGGCCCCGTGGTACCGAAGGTGCCCGACTCCATCGTCGCCACACCACAATTCGATCTACTGTTCAACGTCGACCTGTTCGGCGGCTTCGCACGGGCCGGGATCGTCACGGCGTCGGTCGTCCTGTTCACGCTCGTTCTCTCGGGCTTCTTCGACGCGATGGGCACCATCCTCGGAGTCGGCGAGGAAGCGGGTCTGGTCGACAAGCAAGGCAGGATGCCCGGACTGAGCCGCATCCTCACCGTCGACGGCATCGGTGCCATCGTCGGAGGCGCAATCAACGGCTCCGCCAACACCGCCGTGGTGGAATCTGCGGCCGGCGTCACCGAGGGTGCCCGAACCGGACTCGCCAGCGTCGTCACAGGCGGGTTGCTGACCAGCTTGATCTTCTTCACTCCGTTGGCCGGGGTGGTTCCCGTCGGTGCAGCTGCGCCGGCCCTGGTTCTGGTGGGCGCGCTGATGATGACGCACGTACGCAAGATCGACTGGGAGAACACCGAAATCGCGATCCCCGCCTTCCTGACCATCGTCCTGATGCCCTTCACCTACTCCATCACCGTCGGTGTTGCGGCCGGTGTCATCTCGTACACCCTCGTTCGTCTGGCCAAAGGCAAAGCACGCCAGACGCATTGGCTGCTGTACCTGATGTCGGGTATATTCTTGGTCTACTTCGCCCTGCACCCGGTCGAAGAAGCGTTGGGAATCTCGTAACGTGAAAGAGATCGTCGATCGTCTGTCCGCCTGGGACCGCACTGGCATTCCCTATGCGGTAGCGACTGTCATTGCGGTATCCGGAAGTGCCCCAAGGCTTCCGGGTGCCGCGATGGCGGTCTGCGCCGACGGTGAAGCAGTGGGCAGCGTCTCCGGTGGCTGCGTCGAAGGCGCCGTGTACGAGCTGTGCCGCGAGGTTCTCGAGACCGGTGAGTCCAAGCGAGAATCGTTCGGCTACAGCGACGTCGACGCTTTCGCTGTCGGTCTGACCTGCGGGGGAGTGATCGAGGTGTTCGTCCGCCTCGGACCTCCGCGTGCCGTGCTCGCGGCCATCGCGTCGGACTCGGCGGTGGCCACGGTGACGATGCTCTCCGGGTCAGGGGAATCGCTTGCAGTGTCCTCCTCGGCCACTATCGGCAGCACCGGGTTCTCCGACGTCGACGCCGTGGTCGTCGGTGAGGCGCTGGCGATGCTGGACTCCGGCGGTACCGGTATCCGGTCAGTTCGGTGCAGGCCTGATCTCGACGTGTTCGTGCAGTCCTACGCCACGGCCCCGCGGCTGCTGATCTTCGGGGCAATCGACTACGCCGGCGCACTCGCCCGCGTGGGTAAGTTCCTCGGGTATGACGTGACGGTCTGTGACGCGAGACCGGTATTCGCCACTGCTGCACGGTTTCCCGACGCCGACGAGGTGGTCACCGAATGGCCGCACAGCTACCTGGCGCGGACGGCCGTCGATGCCCGCACGGTGATTTGCGTCCTGACGCACGACGCCAAATTCGATGTGCCGCTGCTCGAGGTGGCCCTGCGACTGCCGGTGGCCTTCGTCGGGGCGATGGGATCACGCAGGACTCACGACGATCGCGCCGTCCGGTTGCGTGACGTCGGGTTGACCGAGCAGGAGCTCGCACGCTTGAAGTCGCCGATCGGCCTCGATCTGGGAGCCAGAACTCCAGAGGAAACTGCACTGGCCATCGCGGCCGAATTCGTGGCCGCGCGCCGCGGGGGTAGCGCGCTGCCACTGACACGAACGGCCGGCCCGATCCACCACGACGGGGCGGCGGGGGATGCGAAGTACGCGTAACTACCCTGGGTACGGGATGTCCACCCCTCTGCCGTAAGGGATTCAGTTGATTCGCGACCTACCTCGGTATCGACGACTGAACCTGTTGAGCGTTGCCCTTCTCGGCACCATGGCTGCAGTCGCCACGATCCAGGTACTCGACCTGTCCAATTTCGGCAGGGGACTCGCGCACGCGGCAATCCTCATCTGTGCGGTTGCGGCCGTTGTGTGCGGAGTCTGCCGCGCAGCCCGCAAGCCCACGTGGCTACTTCCTCGCATGGCGCTCGCCTTCTTCACGCTCGGATCCGTGGCGTCACTCATCGGAGGGAGTTATCTCCCCGCAGCCAGCGGCACGATTATGGCTGCCATTCTCCCGATGTTCTCGACTGATGAACGGTGGGACAGGCTCTTCGGGTACCGCGAGACCGTTATTTGAACCAGTACCTCGGGCAATCGATAGTCGCAGTTCAGACGGATTCACGCCGCCCTCGATTCCGTCCTCGAGTTCTTGTCGGTGGGTCGAGATAGTCTTCATCTTGTTCGAACAGGCGTTCTTGTTTCGGCTCACCGGGGGGTGAAAAAATGGGTGCAATACCGACCGTGTCACTGGAGGCGTTGACCGCTGCCGCGCGTGAGGAGAATCGGCAGGCGGCCCGCAAGATCACCGCCTGCTACCGCGTGCACTGCGACTGGATCACCCGCGACACCAAACACAAGCACTACAGCCGGTACGGGCGCGCCGAAATGTCCGTGGCGTTGGGCTGCTCGGCGACCGTCGCCGAAGCGTACGTCTCGGTCGGTGTTGCCCTGCACACCCGAATGCCGCTGCTACGGGCAGCGTTCGAAACCGGCGATATCGACCTCCCCCGCGTGCGGACAGTATGCCGGATCCTCGACAACCTCTCCGACGACATCGTCACCCGCGTCGAAGCCGAGGTCGTCGAGGCGGCGCGGAGATCGTCCCCGGGCCCGCTCGAACAGGCGATCTGGGACATCCTGCTGCGCGTCGCACCCGAGGAAGCCGCCGCGTTGCGGGAGTTCGCGAAGAAATTCCGCACCGTCACCTACAGCCCCGCCGGCCAACTCGCCCGCATCCGAGCCGAGCTGACCGCACCCGAAGCCGCCGCCGCATGGCAACTCCTCGAAGAAATGGCCGACACCCTCTGCCCCAAAGATCCGCGCGGGAAGAAAGAACGCCTGTGCGATGCATTCATGGCCCGCATGCACGGCGAACCCCGACTGGCATGCCTGTGCCAACGCACCGACTGCCCCAAAGCAGAGGCAGTGCTGCCGGATCGGCGGGTGCCGCTCACGATGATCACCGTCGACATCGCCACCCTCATCGGACTACTCGCCAACCCCGCCTACCTCGCCGGGCACGGTTCCATCGACCCCGACCTCGCGCGAGAGTTGGCACGCAACAGTCACTGGCAGATCCTGCTCACCGAAGCAGTGACCCTCGCCGAGAAACTCGGACTCGCTGAGCAGAACCCGGAGACCGGACAATGGGAACGACGCCCGGACAGCGAGAAGACAGGGGCTGCAACAGAACCCGAGACGGGAACAGCGACGGACGAAGACGAAGACGCGGGCTCGTGCATGGGCTTGGCTGCAGACTCGGCTGCGGCTGCGGCTGCGGATGAGGGAACTGGGTCGGGCGCGGACTCGGATAGGGAGGCTGATTCCTCGACCGAACCGACCCCGGCCAGTTCACCTGCACCTGCACCTGCACCTGCACCTGCACCTGCACCTGTTCCGGGAAATACCTCGACACCAGCACCGACGCCCGCAGCACCGGCAGATGAGGTCGACGAGACCGGGGAGACCGGCGAGACCGGCGATGCCGAGGAGAACGACGAATTCGCACCCGTACCTGCGACCGCCCTTCCAGCTCAAGCAACGTCGGCCACCGGCCCTGATGTCGCGGCTTCGCCTGCACCGGCGTCAGCGTCAGCATCACCACCACCTGCGGAACAGACACCGCCGATGCCTGCTATCACACCGAACTGTTCGGAATCAAGCTCTTCCACAACACCATCCGACTCCACGACATCCGGGACGACATCAGCCCGAGGCCCGGAACCAGGAACAGGACCGACTGACGCTGCCGCTGCCGCTGCCGCTGCCGCCAGCGACAACCCACGCCAGCGTCGCCTGGGATCGTTGACCTCCGCCGCAGCTCTGTTCTGCACCCACACCCCCGTCGGCCGGGGCACACGGCACAGCTCTGCCCTCGACCTGGACGACATCAGACACCCCGCCCACAACATGAGAGCACTCGACCTACGCTCGGCAATCCGGCGCAACAACCGAACGACCCCCACAGGCCACACACCCGCAAACCGCACGCCCTCAGGCCTCTACCTCGGCAGTGCGTCCCTCGCCGCAGCCCTCGAAGCCGCGATCGCCGCCGACCCCACCCTCGGGAAATCAGTACCCCGCGACCCACTCACCGACCGCGCCCTGATCTACCGACCCGACGCCCTCACCACCGCAGCCGTCCGACTACGCGACAAACACTGCCGCTTCCCCGGCTGCCACCGACCCGCCGCACGCTGCCAAGTCGACCACATCACCCCCTTCGATCACGCCAACCCTCGCGGCGGCGGCTGGACCACCGTCAACAACCTCCAATGCCTCTGCGACTATCACCACTCCGTCAAAACAGCCGGCTACTGGAAGGCCGTCATGCTCCCCGGCGGAGCCATCCTCTGGAGATCCACCTCGAAAACCACACGAATCACCCTGCCCACCAACGGCACAGCCGTACCCATCCTCGGCAACGACCTCAGGCCACACATCCCCACCCGACAGAAACGATCCGGCCACATCGCCTACCCCAACCCACCCGACAACCACGACCCCGAAACAAAACCCATAGCCGAAGACTCCGCAGAGCCACCGTTCTAGAAGGTCAGCGCTGAAGCCGCAACAACTGTCCGGTCGACGACTCCGAGCCCGCGATCCATGACCGTCGCACCACACCCGACAAGCCCACCCGGTCGTACGCAGTCACCGGGTTACGGTGGTACAGCTGCGCGACGTCGACGGTGAACTTCTCATCCGGAGCGAAGACCACGAGATCTGCAGCACAACCGATCTCGATGCGTCCACGATCTGCCATACCCACCTGATCGGCCGTGTTGGTGGCCATCCACCGCACGATGTCGGTCAGTGCGAAGCCGCGAGAACGCGCCTCGGTCCACACCGCTGCAAGTGACACCTGCAGCGACGCAATCCCACCCCACGCATCGCCGAAGTCTCCGGTGTCGAACCGCTTCAGGTCGGGCGTACAGGGCGAGTGATCGGTGACAATGGTGTCGATCGTGCCGTCGGACAGACCCTGCCACAACAACTCGCGGTTGCCGGCCTCGCGGATCGGCGGGCAGCACTTGAACTGGGTCGCCCCAGCCGGCACGGCCTCGGCGTCGAAACACAGGTAGTGCGGACAGGTTTCGACGGTCACCCGCACACCGTCGCGCTTGGCCGCCGCAATCATCGGCAACGCATCGGCGCTCGACAGATGCAGAATGTGCACCCGACACCCCGTCCGCCGAGACAGCTCGATCACCTGCTCGATGGCCCGATTCTCGGCCGCACGTGGACGCGATTCCAAGAATCCCGAGTACTCACGGCCCGCCGCGGACGGTGCCTCGGCGATCACCTCGGCGTTCTCGGCGTGGACGATCATCAGCCCGTCGAACGATGCAATCTCGATCAGAGCCTTCTCGAGCTCCGGAATCGTCAGCGGCGGAAACTCGTCCACGCCCGACGCCAGCAGGAAGCACTTGAAGCCGAAAACACCCGCATCGTGCAGTGGCCGCAGCTGATCGACGTTCCCCGGCACGGCACCGCCCCAGAACCCGACGTTCACGACCGACTGATCCGCTGCCACCCGCCGCTTGATTTCCAGAGCTGCTACGTCGACCGTCGGCGGGATGCTGTTGAGCGGCATGTCGACGATGGTGGTGATGCCACCAGCCGCGGCAGCCCGGGTGGCGCTGGCGAACCCTTCCCACTCGGTGCGCCCCGGCTCGTTGACGTGAACATGCGTGTCCACCAAACCCGGCAGCAACACCTCGTCCGAGCCGAGCTCGACCACGATACCGGCGAGCACCGAAGCACCAGCATCATAGGAGTCGATCGCCACGATCCGGCCGTCCACCACCGAGACCGAAGCGGCGACCTCCCGTCCGCCGATCACCGCCCGCGAAGCGCGAACGACCAGATCGATCGAATCAGACTGCACTGGAAATACTCTGAAGCTCGGACGACTTCCACGCCACATCAGCCGCATCGAGAGCTTCGGCGTCGAGTTCCCCGAACAATCTCAATCGGGACAGGCCGCCGTCGGGGTACACGTCCAGTCGCAGGTGCGTATATGCGTCGACCTCGTTCAGCAGGAAGCGATGACGCGTGTCCGGCTGAACGGCGGTACGGGGCAGAATCTCGCTCCATGCGGTCGGGTCCGTGATGTGTCGGCGACGAGAATCGATGGCGCTGAGTCGAATCCACCCCGGCGCGTTTCCGACGTAGTAGCTGGTGTCGACCTCCACGTGTCGCGGAGCACCGGGTGAAGCGAGGGCGAAGACCGCGAAGTCGTTGCCGCCGTGACGTCGTCGCGAGTTTTCCCAACCCTCGCCCATGTTGCGAGCCCGCCCGGGCAGGATGATGTTGGCCGGGGAGGAGTAGAACGCGTCGGAGCAGTCGATCAGCCGAGCTCCGTTCTCGGCGGCCAGCAGATCGACGGTGCCGGCGAGGAACCGCGGATCCTGAACCACCTGGCCGTGCACACGGAACCGGGCAACGCCGCCGTCGGGGTAGATCGACAGACGCACATGCGTCCACCGGTGCCGATCGTCCACCGCATACATGTTCGCAGTGTCACCGGCTGCGGGAGACTTGTCGACGATGCTGTGCCATTCCGCATTCTGCACGTCCTCGATGGACGGGTAGCCCTCGATCGACGCCGCCTCGACGGAGACGAACGGCGGGTAGTTGCCAGTGAAGTGAGCCGTGTCGACCACGACGCCGTGCACGATGCCGGGGGCTCCAAGTCGCACGATCGCCCAGTCGTGGCCACCCTCGTCACGGCGACGCCGAGTCTCCCACCCGTCGTACACCTTTCCCTTGTGGCCGAAGTCCGCGGGATCGAACAGCGGAGCGTCGGGCTTGATCAGGTTCTCGCGCTGGGCGAACAGCTCGTCGTTCGCCGCGGAGACGCTGCCGCCGAGCGCCCGAGAAGCCAGATCGGTCAGCGTGGTGAAATCGGTTCCGGTCATGAAGTTCCTTCCAAAATATGTGTGGTGGCCAACGTTCGGCCGACCTCGTGCAACAACCTGGCCGCATCACGCATGGAGATCTGCGCGTCCGGCTCCAGGTCGGTCAGCGCATAGGACGCAGTGATTCCATAGGGGCGCAATCGATCCAAGCCGACGACGCTGCGTCCCGCCACGGTGATCACCGGGACCCCCGCCGCGCATGCTGCATGGGCGACTCCGATCGGTGCCTTGCCGTGCAGGCTCTGCTCGTCCAGCGAACCCTCACCGGTGACGACAAGGTCGGCCGACGCCAGAGCGCTGCCGAAGTCGATCAGCTCGAGCACGGTGTCGATCCCCGGCTTGGCCGCAGCACCGAGTACAGCCATGGCACCGAAGGCGGATCCGCCGGCCGCCCCGGTGCCGGCGAGACCGCTCAAGTCGCGGCCGATTGCGTTGCGTACCAGATGCGCCCACTGTCGCATCCCGTGTTCCAGATACAGCAACTCCTGCGGTCCTGCACCCTTCTGTGGGCCGTAGACAGCCGCGGCTCCGGTGACACCGAGCAACGGATTGTCGACGTCGCAGGCCAGCTCGAACACCGCATTCCGGGCCGACTGCAACAGGCCGCTCAGGTCGAGGTGGACTGCACCCCGCAGCGGACCGCCGCCGAGCGCGACGTCGTTGCCTTCGGCATCGAGGATGCGGGCACCGAGCGCGCTGAGCATTCCTGCGCCGCCGTCGGTGGATGCGCTGCCCCCGAGTCCGACGACGAGACGCCGCGCACCTGCCTCCAGAGCGTGCCCGATGACGGTACCGAGACCGAACGTACTGGCCCCCAGCGCAGCCGGCTGTCCATTCGGCAGCAGCTCGAGCCCTACCGCCGAGGCCAACTCGACGACCGCCGTATCACCACGACGGGCATACGACGTATCGACCGGCTCACCGGTCGGTCCCGAGCAGGTCACTGCCACTCGATCCCACCCGGCGGTGACGGCAGCATCGACGGTGCCGTCACCGCCGTCGGCGACGGGTAGGCACACCGTTTCGAGCGACGAGTCGACCGAGAGCATCCCCTCGGCCACCGCCTGCGCGACCTCCGCCGCCGACAGCGAACCCTTGAACTTGTCGGGGGCGAGCAGAATGCGCGTCATCTCTAGTCCAGCAGGAGCAGAGCAGTGGGGGCATCGGCCGATGTGTTGGCCAGCTCCTCGAACTCGCCGACGTTGTCGATTTCGGTGCCCATCGAGATGTTGGTGACCCGCTCGAGGATGATCTCCACCACGACAGGGACCTTGTGCTCGTTGGCGAGAGTCCTGGCCCGCACGAGCGCCTCGCCGATGAGGTCGGGCTCGGTGACGCGAAGCGCTTTGCAGCCCAGCCCTTCTGCCACCTGCACATGGTCGACGCCGTAGCCCTTGGGGATACCGGGCTGCGCGTCCAAGGTCTCCTGATGGTTGATGTTGTCGAATCCGAGCTGCACACAGAAATCCATGTCGAAGGCGCGCTGCGCCTGCCGAATCAGCCCGAGGTACGAGTTGTTCACCACCACATGCACGTACGGCAGATTGAACTGCGCACCGACGGCCAACTCCTCGATCATGAATTGGAAGTCGTAATCACCGGACAGTGCAACGACATTCGCCGACGGATCGGCAGCCACCGCTCCCAGTGCCGCGGGAATGGTCCAGCCCAGCGGGCCGGCCTGACCGCAGTTGATCCAGTTGCGGGGAGAGTAGACGTGCAGGAACTGCCCGCCCGCGATCTGCGAGAGTCCGATGGTGCTGATGTAGCGGGTCTCGCGGTCGAAGACTTTGTTCATCTCCTCGTACACGCGCTGCGGTTTGATCGGCACGTTGTCGAAGTGCGTGCGCCGATGCATCGTGCGCTTGCGCGTCGCGCAGTCCTCCACCCAGCCCGACAGATCACGCAGCGTGCCTGCCGCCCGGCGCTCCTCGGCGACGGCGACGAACTGCTCGAGGGCGGCCTTGGCGTCGGAGATGATGCCGTAGTCCGGTGCGAAGACACGTCCGATCTGGGTCGACTCGATGTCGACGTGGACGAACTTCCGTCCCTTGCGGTAGGTCTCCAGCCCGCCGGTATGCCGATTGGCCCAACGGTTTCCGATGCCGAGGACGAAGTCCGAGGCCAACATCGTCGCGTTGCCGTACCGGTGCGCGGTCTGCAAGCCGACCATGCCTGCCGCGAGACGGTGATCGTCGGGGATGGTGCCCCAGCCCATCAACGTCGGGATGACCGGAACGTCGAGGATCTCGGCGAGCTGCACGAGCAGGTCGGAGGCGTCGGCGTTGATGATTCCGCCGCCGGCCACGATCAACGGGCGCTCCGCAGCCAGGAGCATGTCGATGGCCTTCTCGGCCTGAGCGCGCGAGGCGACGGGCTTGTGCACCGGAAGAGACTGGTAGGTGTCGGGATCGAAGTCGATCTCGGCCAGCTGCACGTCGATGGGCAGGTCGATCAGCACCGGGCCTGGCCGTCCTGAGCGCATCAGGTGGAATGCCTGCGCGAACGCACCGGGAACCTGGGCCGGTTCGAGCACGGTCATCGCCATCTTGGTCACCGGTGCGGCGATCGACGCGATGTCGACAGCCTGGAAGTCTTCCTTGTGCAGCCGCGCGACGGGGGCCTGGCCGGTGATGGCGAGAATCGGAATCGAGTCGGCCATGGCCGAATACAGCCCGGTGATCATGTCGGTTCCGGCCGGGCCGGAGGTTCCGATACAGATGCCGATGTTGCCCGGAGCAGCCCGGGTGAAACCCTCGGCCATGTGCGAGGCACCCTCGACGTGACGGGCCAGCACGTGGCGGATGCCCCCGTGGTTGCGCATCGCCGCGTAGAACGGATTGATCGCGGCACCGGGCAGACCGAATGCCGTTGTTGCACCTTCGAGTTCGAGGATCTTCACTGCGGCATCGGCCGCGCGCATCTTGGCCATGTCAGTTGCCCTTGCTCGAGATCGGGGAGCCCGAGAGCCGAGCGACACCGCGGTACAGTGCCGAATGATCCAGGCCACCATCGCCGTTGGCGCGAACGGAGGCCATCAGCTGCGCCAACACGGCTCCCATGGGGATCACGACGCCCGCTTCACGTGCTGCGGAGGTGACGATGCCCAGATCCTTGTGGTGCAGGTCGATGCGGAAGCCGGGCTCGAACGAGCGGTCCAGCATCTTCTGCGCCTTCTGGTTGAGCACGGCCGAACCGGCGAGGCCTCCGCCGAGAACCTCGACCGACGCTGCCAGATCGACGCCGTAGGCCTCGAGGAACGCGATCGCCTCGGCCAGCACCTGAATGTTACCGGCCACGATCAGCTGGTTGGCTGCCTTGACCGTCTGCCCGGAGCCACTGGGGCCCACGTGCGCGACGGTCTTGCCCACGACGTCGAGAATCGGCTTGGCCGTTGCGAAGTCGTCTGCGCTGCCACCGACCATGATCGACAGCGTCGCGTTCTCGGCACCGGCCTGGCCACCGGAGACCGGGGCATCGAGGATACGGAAGCCGCGTGAGATCGCGTCAGCAGCCAACGTGGCAGTGACGTCGGGACGGATGCTGGAGAAGTCGATGATCAGCGCGTCGCGTCGAGCATTGTCGAACACCCCGCCCTCACCGGCGAGAACCTCCTGCACATCCGGAGAATCGGGGACCATGATCGCGATGACGTCTGCGTCATGAACGGCCTTGGCGATGGAATCGGCTGCGGTGCCGCCTGCCTCGACCAAAGGACCGGTGCGATCGGGGGTCAGGTTGTAGCCGACCACCTGATGGCCCGCCTTGGCGAGATGAACGGACATGGGACTGCCCATGATTCCGAGGCCGATGAATGCAATGGTGCTCATGAGAAATCCCTACTTGGTAGTGGTGGCCAGTTCGAGCCACGCGAACGGGTCCGGCTGGGTGGCTTTGTATTCGAGTCCGACGTAGCCGTCGTAACCCCGTGCGGCGAGGCCGGCGAGTTGTCCGCCTAGGTCGAGTGAGCCGGTGCCCGGTTCTCCGCGGCCCGGTGAGTCGGCGATCTGAACGTGCCCGATCAGGTCGTGGTGGGCATCGAGCGCTGCGGGCACGTCGTCTCCGTTGACGGCGAGGTGGTACAGGTCGGCCAGCAGACGCAGGTTGTGTACGTCCTGTTCACGCGCGACGCGTCGGATGGTGGCGACGGCACCGGCAGCGGACTTGATCGGGTAGGCGGGCGCGCCGCTGACGGGTTCCACCAGCACGACGGCGCCGATGCTGGCTGCGGCCTTCCCTGCTGCCGCCAGGTTGTCGATCGCGACCTCGTCCTGGTCGAGCGGGTCGACACCGTCGATGCGATTTCCGTAGAGGGCGTTGAACGCCCTGGTGCCGAGTTGTTCGCCGATGCCGACGGTGGCGTCGATGTTGTCGCGGAAGGCCTGCTTCTGCGCTGGATCGGACAGAATCCCGCGATCGCCTGAGGGCATGTCGCCGGCGGCGAAGTTCAGTCCGGTCAGCTGCACGCCGGCATCACGGATGGAAGACACGAACGCGGTGACATCGGCGTCCGACGGCACCGGATTCGAGAACGGCCACCAGAATTCGACGGCATCGAAGCCGGCGTCTCGCGCCCGCTGTGGTCGATCGAGCAACGGAACATCGGTGAAGAGAATGGAACAGTTGACGGTGTAGTGGAGCCGAGAGTCAGCGAAAGTGTTCATGCACGGTGCCTTTCAGTTCTGAGGTTGCGGTAAACCGCGGTAGCGACGCCAGCTGCCGGCATAGGTGATGTCGGTCAGCTCGTCCGGTTGCGCATCGAGCACCCCGGGGCGCAGGCCGACGCCCAGGACCGAGCGCCCATCCTCGAGCGCCACCACGGTGAGCTCGAGCTCCGGCGGTTCGTCCGGCAGGAACGCCGTCCGGATGTCGTCGAGCGGAATGTCGTACAGCTCGCCTTCGATGGCCGCGCCGGCAGTGTGGTCGAGCAACAGTGCCGGGAACTCGTCACGCACCGAGAAGAAGCGGTAGTTCGGGGTGGTGCGCACTGTCCCCACGAACGGGTGGGACGAGACGTTGTGGTGCAGGCTGCCGCCACGCATCGCACCACCGTTGCAGAAGAGCTCCGTCATGAAGTCGTTCCTCTCGGGCTCGAAGGGTCGGACTCAAAGTCCGTATTGTGGAATATGTATTCCGTTTGATGAACCGAGTGTGGCGTGCGCCACGTGGATCTGTCAAGACCCGAGTGCACGGACCGCGCGACCGAAGTGCCCAATAGCGCAGTGCAGCAACGCCGAACGGATCGACGTGGATGCCTCGAGATCGACCCTTGACACTGCATGTGATCGGTGTCACGCTCACTTGGTGGAATCAACATTTCGTATTGCGGAATCGGATGCAGTCGTCGACTTGAACACGGCCTCCGAGGCCGACGCGGCACGCACACTCTCGCTGTGCCTCGACGTGCCTCGCTGGGTTCGGGAAGTTCTGAGCGACCGGCCGTTCACCGACGTGCAGGCCCTGCGCCACGCCATCCATCGCGCTGCGGCACCACTGACAGCCGAGGAAGTGCACCGTGCACTCGCCGTGCACCCGCGCATCGGCGAGAGACCCGACGGAGACGATGCCAGCGCTCGGCACGCGAGTACCGAGCAATCCGGCGTCGACATCTCCGACGCCAGCGTCGAACAACGCCTGAGAGCGGGAAACGTGGCCTACGAGAGGCGGTTCGGGCAGGTATTTCTGATCAGGGCCGCCGGCCGGGATGCTCACGCAGTTCTCGATGCTCTGCACAGCAGGCTCGGCAACGACCCCGAGACCGAGGCCGCCGTCGTCGAACACGAGCTGCGGGAGATCGCCGAGATTCGTGCGACAGGAAGTCTCGGCAATGCCTGACGCGAAAAGTCAGGTGACCGCTCACGTGCTCGATGCGGCAAGAGGCGTTCCCGCACAGGGTGTCTCGATCGTGCTTGCCGATCACCACGGCACCCCGGTCGCCGACGCAATCACCGATGAGCAGGGCCGGGTCTCGTCGCTCGGTCCCACCGAACTCGAACCGGGCATCTACCGCCTCACCTTCGCAACCGGTGCGTACTTCGCGTCCCAACACACCGAATGCTTCCACCCGGAGGTCGTCGTCGCCTTCGAGATCACTGCACCAGACCAGCACTACCACATCCCACTTCTGTTGAGCCCGTTCGCTTTCACCACCTATCGAGGGAGCTAGAACCCATGACCATCGTGCTCGGAACAAACCAGTACGGCAAAGCCGAATGCAGACTCGTCCGCATCGACCGCGAGACTCCTCGCCACCGCATCACCGACGTCAGCGTCACCTCGCAGCTGCGCGGCGACCTCGAGGCCGTCCACACCGAGGGTGACAACGCCCACGTCGTCGCGACCGACACCCAGAAGAACACCGTGTACGCCTTCGCGCGGGACGGCATCGGCGCGATCGAGAACTTCGCGCTCCGGCTCGGAAAGCACTTCACCGGCAACTTCGACTGGATCACCGGTGGCCGCTGGGAAATCGAGCAGTACTCCTGGTCGCGGATCCCGAACGGAAGTGCAGGAGTGGAGCCTGCGGAACGACCCGGCCAGGAAGGCTACGACCACTCGTTCGTCAAGGCCGGCGACGAGAAGCGGAACACGATCGTCACGATCGACGGAGAAGACATCTCCATCGTCTCGGGCATCAGCGACCTCGTGGTGCTCAATTCGACGGCGTCGGAATTCTGGGGCTACCCGAAGGACCGGTACACCACACTGAAGGAGACCACGGACCGCATCCTGGCCACGTCGGTCAGCGCCCGCTGGCGGTACCTCACCACCGAGCTGGACTTCGACAAGACCTTCGACGACGTCCGTTCCATCATGCTCGACGCCTTCGCATCCACTCACTCTCTTGCGTTGCAGCAGAGCCTGTTCCAGATGGGTAAGCAGGTTCTCGAAGCCCACCCGGAGATCGGTGAGATCAAGTTCTCCATGCCCAACATCCATCACTTCCTCGTCGATCTCGAGCCGTTCGGACTCGACAACCCCGGTGAGGTCTTCTACGTCGCGGATCGTCCCTACGGCCTGATCGAGGCCACGGTGGAACGCGACGATGCCCCGGACGCGGGCCGCGCCTGGGATACCGTGCCCGGATTCTGCTAGGAGCGAGGCAACATGAAGCTGACGAAGCGCAAGCCGAACAACAACCGTGCGCCGCATGACCCCGCCCGTCCCGAGGACGAGCGATTGTCGATCGGCAGGTCGTACGTCTATGGATTGCAGCACATCCTGACGATGTACGGCGGAGTCATCGCACCGCCCCTGATCGTGGGCGGCGCAGCGGGACTGACCGGTACCGAGATCGCGCTGCTGGTCTCGGCCGCGTTGTTCGTCAGCGGAGCGGCCACCTTGCTGCAAACCCTGGGAGTGCCTTATTTCGGGGCGAAGTTGCCGCTGGTGCAGGGTATTTCGTTCGCATCGGTGTCGACGATGGTGGCCATCGCGAGCGGGCCGGGTGGCTTGAACTCGGTGTTCGGTGCCATCATCGCGGCCGGTGCCATCGGGATCCTGATCACCCCGTTCTTCAGCAAGATCGTGCGATTCTTCCCACCGGTGGTGACCGGCACGATCATCACCGTCATCGGTATATCGCTACTGCCCGTTGCGGTTCGGTGGGCGATGGGCGGTGATCAGCAGGCCGCCGACTGGGGCTCGATGTCCAACATCGGGCTCGCGGCCTTCAGCCTCGTGGTGGTGCTGCTGGTGAGCAGGCTGGTGCAGGGCACGCTCTCGCGCCTGTCGATCCTCATCGGCATCATCGTCGGCACGGTGTTCGCAGTCCTCGTCGGCAAGGCCGACTTCTCCGGTGTGGGCGACGGTGCCATCTTCAGCCTCCCCGAGCCGTTCGCGTTCGGAGCCCCGACCTTCCAGATCGCGGCGATCCTGTCGATGGTGGTGGTCATCCTCGTCATCATGACCGAGACCACCGCGGACATCCTGGCCGTCGGCGAGATCGTCGGCACCGATGTCGATGCTCGACGCGTCGGCGACGGACTGCGAGCGGACATGGTCGCCACCACCATCGCTCCCGTGTTCGGCACCTTCCCGGCCAGTGCGTTCGCCCAGAACGTCGGTCTCGTGGCCGTCACCGGAATCAAGAGTCGGTACGTCGTCGCGGCCGGCGGCTCGGTACTGCTGTTCCTCGGGCTCTTCCCCGTCCTCGGATTGGTGGTCGCCTCGGTGCCGCTGCCGGTACTCGGCGGTGCGGGCATCGTGCTGTTCGGCTCGGTGGCGGCCAGCGGCATCCGGACGCTGTCCAAGGTGGAGTTCGACGGCAACCTGAACCTCGTCATCGTGGCGGTGGCCATCGGCTTCGGCGTCATCCCCATCGCGGTGCCGGGCTTCTACGCGGCGTTCCCGGACTGGGTCCACGTGGTGCTCGACTCCGGCATCAGCGCCGCGAGCATCGTCGCCGTCGTACTGAACATCGCCTTCAACGTCGTCACGATCGGCCAGAAACCCTCGCCCTCGGTGGTCACCGCTGCACCGCCGGTGGCGACGCGGCATCACCAGTAGTGTTCTATCGAGATCGGTAGAAGCTACGAACATGCGAGGTGGGACTGTGGCGGCAGGTGGCGGGGTGCAGTCCGTGGAGCGTGCGTTCGAGTTGCTCGACATCATGGCTGCCTCGGGCGGATCCATCGGGATCAGCGAACTGGCCGAGGGTACCGATCTGCCGATGCCGACGGTGCACCGTCTGATCGGAACCCTCGTCTCGCTCGGCTACGTCCGCCGGCTGCCGTCCCGCCGATACGCACTGGGCACCAAGCTCATTCGTCTGGGCGACAGCGCCTCGAAGTTGATCGGCGGATGGGCCAAGCCGTATCTGGCGGAACTGGTCCGGATCACGCACGAGACGTCGAACATGGCGTTTCTCGAGGACGACATGGCGGTGTACGTCGCGCAGGTCCCGTCCGAACACGCGATGCGGATGTTCAACGAGGTGGGTCAGCGCGTGTTGCCGCATTCCACCGGCGTCGGCAAGGCGCTGCTCTCGCAGTTGGACGACGATGCCGTCCGCGCGATCGTCGGCCGCCTCGGCATGGCTCCCCGCACCGTCAACACCATCACCACGCTCGACGCGTTGCTCGAGGACCTCGCAGTGATCCGCGAACGCGGCTATGCCATCGACGACGGTGAGCAGGAAGTGGGCGTCCGCTGCTTCGCCGTACCGGTACTCGGTGCCCCGACCCTCACGGCGATGTCGATCGCCGGGCCCACAGCGCGCGTCACCCTCGAATCGGCCGAGCAGTTCGTGCCCCTGCTGATCTCGGCCGCCGAGCGACTGGCGAAAGACCTTGCGAGCAACAACCCAGCGACTTAATCCCGCAACACCTTCGCATCACGTGCGAAAGTTGTGACCTCCTCCGTCAACCACACGTGCGCCGGAACCGCGCCGCCGAGTAGCTCCCGAGCCAGCGACGGCGAATCCCCGATCGGCACATCGCTGCCCGCAATGATGATGTTGCCGTAGCGCCTGCCCTTGAGCATCGCCGGATCCGCGACGATCGCGAGGTGCGGAAAGACACTGCGAAGAGTCGACGCCTCCTGCTTCGCGAGCGAGAGATCCCGGCGGTCACCGAGACGCTCAGCGAGAACAGTCGCGACCTCATCGTGCGAGATGTGTTCGCGGGAGCCACAACTCCGGCCCCGCTACTCACGGCCGAGTTCACCGCCCATGTTCGACGCGTCCTCTCCCCCGGCGGGATGTACGTCGTCAATTGCGGTGACCGCCGGGATCTCTCGCTCGCGAAGCAGGAGGCGTCGACTCTTCGCAGTGTCTTTCCGCACCTCGCGATCGTCGCGGATCCGGCGATGCTCAA
>NZ_NOZF01000121.1:0-23385 GCF_002258565.1 Rhodococcus sp. 05-2254-6 | reverse complement strand
CTTCACCCGTCGACACCTACCGGGAGCGCGCCTGATGACCGAAGCACTACGCCGGGCGGTGGCCGCCTGCACACGGCGAGACGCGCACAACGACGCCGGAACCATCGCCATGTGGAGCGTCATCACAGCCATGGCGTTGCTGATCATGATGGGTCTCGTCGTCGACGGCGGCGGCAAAGTTTACGCCAAGCAGCGCGCCGAGCAAGTCGCTGAAGAAGCAGCCCGCGGGGCAGGACAAGCCATCATCGAACCACTCGCAGTCCGCGGTACCAACGTCGTCGTCAACCCGCTGACAGCCCAAGCCAAAGCCACCAAATACCTTGCCGCAGCAGGAATCCCCGGCGTCGTCGTGCAGACCGGACCGACGACACTGCTGATCACCACCACAACGACCTACCAACCCCGTGTCCTCGGTTTGATCGGCGTCGGGCCACAGCAGATCATCGGAACAGCCACCGTCAACCTGAACCGCACCAACCTCGGAATCCCCGGCACACCATGACCAATCGACCGCAGAGCAGACGAGTCGCAGAACTCCACGAGAAGACGGAGGACGTGATTCGACAGCTCGCGGCGCAACGCTGCACGACCCCGGCCACCCTGCAGCCATCGGAAAGGACACCCGCATGACCACCATCCGACGGCGCTTGACTGGTTTGCTCTACCTGATCGTCCTACTCGTCCTCGTCGTCGGAATTCCGCTCGCACTGTGGACATTCCGCGGCAACCCAATACCGACGACGCTGCCCGATCTCGACCAGATCAAAACAGCTCTGACCACCCAAGACGACGGATCACTCTTCCTCGGATTCGTGACCTGGATCGGCTGGCTCGCCTGGGCCACCTTCACCTTCAGCACCGTCATCGAACTCGTCGCAGCACTACGCGGCATCAAAGCACCTCAACTCCGAGGCCTCGGCTTCCAGCAGCGAAGCGCCTCCGTTCTCATAGGCGGAGCGCTCATGCTGGTAACAGCGGGCACCGCCACAGCCCAACCCCTCACCGCCACAGCACTACCGCTCTTCGACGCCCCTGCCCACTCGGCACCGATCCAAGTAACGCAACAAAGCCAACCGCATCCAGCAGAAGCCCCCGCCCGCCCCATCAACGGGGAAACCATCACGGTGCAGCAGGGCGACAGCCTATGGAAACTCGCAGAACGCCACCTTGGCGATGGCTTTCGATACACCGAGATCAAGCAACTCAACGCCGACGTCCTGACCGTCGACGGATGGCTGCAACCAGGATGGAAACTTCAGCTCCCCGCCGCCGCACCCACAACCGTCGACGGGGCCTACACAGTTCGAGAAGGCGACAGTCTCTGGAGCATCGCCGAGCAACATCTGGGTGACGGACACCGCTACAAAGAAATCATCAACGCCGACGGAACTGCACCGTCGACAATCATCCACGTCGGCCAGCAGCTCACCGTCAACGATCAAACCGCCGAGACCGTCACGCCCGAACCGGGTCCGGTTGCTTCCCCCGACCCGGCCCCGGTTGCTGCCGCTCCTGTACCTGCTGCTGTGCCCGAACCGACCGTCGCTCCTGAACCGGCCCCGGTCGCTGCCGCTCCCGAACCGGCTCCGGCTGCCGCTCCTGAACCGGCCCCCGCAGCAGCGCCTGAACTGTCCTCCGCTGCACCTCTCCTGGGTGGCACCGACGTTCCGGAACAAGCGGAGATGGTTCCGGGCGGTGACGAACAGGCTCAGGCAGAAGCGCAGGCCGCTGCCGCCGCCGCTGCGAAGATTTTCGGCATCGAACTCAACAGCGCTTCGTCACAGCTACCTGCTCCGACAGCGGCGGCTCCTGAGCCAGCGCCTGCTCCAGCAGCCCCTGAGCAGGCAGAGGCCCCCGCCCCGTCGGCGGTTCCTGAGCCAGCGCCTGCTCCGGTGGCCGCCCCTGAGCCAGCAGAGGCTCCCGCCCCGGTGGCAGCTTCCGAACCTGCTGCTGAGTCCGCGGGCGCAGATGTTGTGGCACCCGGGCCGGCACCCGCTCAAATGCCTGCTCCAGCGCAGACGTCGTCACCCAGTCCTGCTGCAGCTCCCGCCCCGACTCAGCCAGCCACCCAGATCCCACTGAATACATCGACGACAGACCCGGTATATATCGCCGCCACTGCGCAGCCAAGCGATGTCTCCGAGGATCAGAACAGCACATTGTGGCTCGGTATCTCAGCCCTAGCGGCCATCGGACTGGCTGGGGCCTTCGGGCTGCGCCGGCACCGTCAACAGCACGATCGCCGCAGAGGCGAGACCCTCCCTCAAACCTGGGGCGCTGCAGCAGTTGTGGAAGAACAGATTCATTCTGCAGCGGACAACAACGTCCTCACGCGGCTCGACGAAGCACTGAGGACTATCGCCGAACACGCTCGGACACAGGGCAACGCACTGCCGGCATTACTCGGCGCATTCATCGGTCCCGATGCGGTGGAGCTAGTAATCCTTGATGACTCCGTACTGCCGGACCAGTGGCTCAGATCAGAGACCGGCACCTGGACCCTCCCCGCCGACGTCCGGATCGCCCCAGCACCCACCACAATCAGCCCGTACCCCACGCTCGTGACACTCGGTTCCACAGACGACCGAACCCAAGTTCTTCTCAACCTGGAAGAACTCGGCTACCTCGGCGTCTCAGCTTCACCAGAGCACGCCCGCGGCACTCTCCAGGCCCTGGCCCTCGAACTCGTCGAATCCCCGCTCGCCGACAATCTGCACCTGACGCTGATCGGTTTCGGACAGGAGCTCCCCGAACTGTTCGGCAACGGTCGAATCGAGCACACCGACCAACCAGGCGAAGTGCTGGCCAGACTCGCCCGACAAGCCGAACGTGACCAAGACACCCTCGTCGAACAACACATCGACAGCATTGCAGCGGCCCGTTCGATCTACGACACAAGCGAAATGACCGCCCCCGAAGTAGTTCTCATCGCGAGTCAGTTGACGGCCGACCAACAGCAATCACTCGATCAGATCCTGGCCGCCACACCGCGCGTGGCGTTCGCTGCCGCCAGCACCGCCAGCACCGCCAGCGAGAACACCCAGGCCGCGTGGACACTCGACATCGTCGACCGCAACACCGCAAGCCTTGTCAAACGAGACACCGACGGCGGCTTCGCATTCCAGCCAGCATTTCTCGAGCCGGACCAATATGAAGGCATTACCGCCTACCTCGCGACCGCCACACAGCCAGCTATCCCCACAGAGTCGTCCATGCACGACCCCTGGGCTGCAGCCGAAATCGACGCACACCTCACCGACGCCGAAAGCGCTGAGACCTTCCTCGACTCCGTCACCACGATCGACCCCACCGACCAGCTGCTGCTGAACGGAACTACCGCATCGGAGACCGCCCCCGACGTCACAAACGTTCCGACCTACAGCCCGGACGCCGCGCAGTGGACATCCCCAGAAGCGATCAGGTACGACGACCAGGCCCCACCCATCGCTCCTGTCGCTGGTGACGTACCGGCCCCGGGACATCTCTGGCTCCATCTTCTCGGGAAACCAGCAGTCACCACCCCGACCGGGGAGCCACCCAAGGACGGCCGTGAAGTACTCCTAACCGAGATCGCCGCTCTTCTCTCCATCCACCCGGGAATCAAACACGACTCCATCGACAAAAAGATCTGGCCTGCAGACAATTTCGACAAACTCCCTCTGGAGGATCAGCCGAAAAAGAAGGCGACACGACGCCAGAACTACCTCTCGAGACTGCGAAATTGGTTGGGAGAGACAGAGAACGGTGAGCAGGCATTTCCGAAGCACGGCGACCGCACCGGCCGCACCGGCTACCGACTGCACCCCGATGTCCGATCGGACTGGGACTACTGGCAACAACTGATCGACACCACTCCGGCCGCCGCCACCGATGCGGAATTGCGGACGGCTGCAGAACTGGTAAACGATCAACCATTCGCCGGGACACGGTCAGACCGTTACGGGTGGGCACGAAACCTACAGCAGCACATGATCTCGACCCTCGCGGATGCCCTCGAAGAGCTCGCCACCAGACAAATAAAGACCGGAGATCTTTCCGCCGCGCTCACCACCGCAAACCGCGGCGTCACCGTCGAACCGTTCCGAGAAGGTCTCTGGAGACTGGCGATCATCGCTACCCACGGGAGCGACGAGATCAGCAAGACCCAGGAGCTGATCGACCAACTGCTCGCGAACCTCGCCGACATCGATGTCGACCCAGAACCCGAAACCGACGAACTCTTGCGCGCCCTCGCGCAATTCCACAATGGCGGCAACGCCCTCTACCGGATCGGAGCAATAGCCAGTTGATAGCAGTCGCGTCAATCGAGGTGTCTGAAGTGTCCGGTAAGCACGTTACGGTCCAAACAGCCGCACCATTATCGTTATCGCAGTACAACGCACAGAACAACGTAGGGGGTCCACGATGATCAGCACACGACGTCGCACAGGCGCGGCAATCCTCGCAGTAGCAGCCGCTGCAAGCATCAGCGTCGCATGCGGGAGCGGTGACATTGAGGCGACCCCCGTAACGACCACCACGCAGCCGGTCCTCACGGGACCAGAGGGCGTCGAAAAGTCCCCGGAACAACAGGCGACCGAGCAGGCAACAGCAAAGGTGAATGAGTTCTTCGCCGTTCTCGCGAAGGTCGAGAGCGATCCTGCTGTAGACATCAACATGCTGGACTCTGTTGCGAGTGGAAAGATCCTCGATCAGTTGAAGGCAAACGTGAACCTGCGCCGATCTCAAGGAATTGTCTCCACGGGTGCTGCGACTGTCGCAGATGCATTCGTGACGGAACTGCAGGCACCAAAGGATGCTGACGGGAACCCAATTAAGGAAGAAGCGTCGGCAACATTGCGAGTCTGCATCGACAGCTCGAACTATGACCAGATCCGTCCGGACGGCACGAGTGTGCTCCCTCCTGACCGAGTCCGGCGGGAGCTGGGCAAGCCGACTCTGGAGAACGTGGCGTGGCCAGATTCATCAGGCTGGCGCATTGTTTCCGATGCAGTGACTTCTTCGGGTACCCCATGCGACGCACCATGATCGACGGTTTGGCAAGTAGGCAACTGGAATCCATAAGGGCGGTGGGTCATGCGTAAGCCGCTTGGGGTTATCGCATCAGTGCTTCTAGTTGGAGTGTTCAACGCGAACCCAGTATTTGCGCAGCCGGGGATCGGCACCGGAACTGGCGGTGCCTTCGGCGGAGGCTTGGGTGGTTCGACAGTTGTGGTCGAAGGTACGTACACGAGTGTGCCGTCAGGGGGTGGAACGACTGGATCCGCGCCAGCTGCTGTGGGCGGGGGAGGTGGTGGGAGCGCCGCGCCGTCCGGACCGCCGCTCGAGTTCGTTCCGTCGACTGACGCCGCCAATATGACGCTTGTTCGAAATGCTGATAGTGGTGCCCCGATGGCAGTGAACGTCGTTAATGATGACGGCACAACATGGTCCTGCGAAGCGGCCGGTCCGTGTGTTCAAATTCCGGACGTTGGGGTGCCGGCTACGCCTCCGGTGGTCGACGTTATGACCGTTGTCGGCCAAGCGGTTACGGCAATGCAGTTGGATCCGCCCGGAATAGGCATCACCCCGAACCCCGCAAACACAGGTGCTGTCGGCCTGGTTGGTCTACCCGGCTGGTTCTGGGTCGCTGACCCACGGGAATCGACAGTCGGCCCCGTGACCAGAACTGCAGCAGGACCGGGTGTCATAGTTTCTGCTACAGGGGTCAATACGTCCGTGGTCGTCAATTGGGGGGACGGATCCGTGCCGTCGGTGTGCCCAGGTGCGTTACTGCCCTTCACGCCGTATACCGATGTTGCACAAGGGCTTCCAAGTCCGACGTGCGGCAATATCGTTTATCACAAGACGTCCACTACCGAGCCCGGTGGGACATTCAAGGTCTCCGCGACATCGAATTGGCTCGTCACGTGGACAGCGACGACACCCAACGGGACGGTCGGTGGAGTCATACCCACGCCGCTGACTTCGCGTACTGAAGTTCGGATTGGTGAACTGCAGGTCCTGGTCACAAATTAGAGCCGTGCGCCCCCGCTCCTCGGGTGCGAAATTGAGTCACTCCAGGCTTACCGGTTTGTAGGCTGGTGGAATGCCTGAACGGTTGACTGTCAACGTCACGATGCCACCGGAATTGGCTGGGGGGCAAGTGCAGGCCTACCTGGAAGAGTTGGGGTTCGAGGTCGCCCACACGTCCGCGCCCGATGTGTGGGCGTTAACCGAGCCGGCTGCCAGCATGGACTGTGTCGATTTTATGACCGTTCGCACCCTGTCGGGTTCGGAAGCGGACGTCGATGACGAGCTCGTCGACCTCCCGCAAGACCCTTACGTCTCCAGGCTGGACCATGGGCGAGTCGTTGAGGAGCGCCTTCGCGCGATCAGACAGATGAGCGCGGGTGCGGTGGGATCGTTCCTGTACGGACTCCAGCTACCTGTCATCACCGCCAGCGATCGAGCCTTGTCCGCGGCAGTACAGGACGCGAGTAGGGAGTTGGCCGGAACTTCGGACGACGATGACGAGCATCCGTTCGACCGGCATGCTGTCCACGTTGTTCGCTATGGCAACGCCACGCACCGTCGGATCAGGTTTCCTGGTTTCGTGTTACGTCTGAATCAGGACCCCGAACTTCTCGACGACATACGACGCGGGCCGATCGACGTCGATGAGACCATTTTCGCGTCGGGATCGTCGATCCTGAGCAGTGTCTTGATTCCCGCGAGCCATCTCGGTCCGTTGTTGGCCGCACGGTCTCCATGGGTATGGGCGTTTCAAGCGAACAGGGTGTCGGGTGCGGTGATTTTCACTCTCGGCACAGATATTGTCGGGAGGTCTCCTGTTCCGTACGAAGCGCATCAGGTACTTCCCCGATCACCAGTGGGTCGCCTTCCCCAGCGGCAGGAGCCGCCGGCACCGGAGGCGTGGGGTGCGGCCGTCGCTTGGTGGGTTGCTCAGATGAACTCTGTTCTCGGGCATCTCCTGAACCCATGCCTGTTCGCAGATGCTGACGGTGACTACCTCCCCTATGCGCAGCAGAACCGGTTGATGGAATTTGCGGATCTTCTGCAACGAGTTACCTCGACGCTGCTATCGCTGCACGACGACTACGCAGCCGGAGTTCTGATGTGGTCAGCAATGGACCTGATCGAGGCGACCTGGCTTTCATGGGATCTCACGGCACTGTGCAAGCCCTCGGTTGCGGCGAAAGCGCTGCAGCAAGTTCGAGAACGTATGCCTGCTGATGTTCAGTCCGTCCTGCTTCCGTACGCGGCTTTTGGTGTGGAAGCGTTGACCGAAGTGGGGGACGGGTTCTTCATCAAGAATTACCGTAGGTCGGAGAAGGTAATTCTGAAGCTGCCCGGTGGAGCGGACAAATCCCTGTCACTCGATGACGCAGTGAGTCAGTTCATGCGTTTGCGCAGGAACACTACACACGGGTTCGACAAACCTGATCCCGTCCGTGACCGACTTTTCGCGCAACACAACGGCCGGCTGCCGGCGACACTGATGTACCTGCCGCTGCTGTACTTGATGTACATCATGTCCGATCCTGATGACCTGAGACGTCGTCTGCTCCGTCGATCCGCTCGAAGACGCAGGACGCAGTGAGAGGTGTTCACACACGTTGCCGGTGGTGTGCTGAGACAATATTGCGGTGAGTGTCATGGTGCGCCGGCTGATGGGTGCGGTGTGGCCGACGAGGTTCGGCGCAGCCGAAATTGATGTCGAAAAGGGGGCGCTAGCAGTGGAATCGAACGACCGGGGTGGGCGCGAAAATGCTTCACCGGACTCCGCTGCTGGCGAAGAGATGGCGTCCGAGCTCAACCCGGTGAGTGTCGAGCTGAATCCGGCGGCAATCGAGATGGTGCACGCGAGCATCGAACGGACGCTGGATTCTCAGGAACGCCGAGTGACGAGCATCGATCAGCGCGGGGGTGTGCTGCTGGGATTCGCGGGCATTCTGGTGGGGATCGTGTTGCGCAATCCCGCGGGGATCGGTGTGTGGGAGGTTGCGGGTGCTGCCCTGGCCGGTGCGGCGGCAATCATGGCGGCATTCGTGATTGCACCCAATACCGCGTCGGGGCTCAATCCGGAAGTGGTGTTGGAGGAGTATTCGACAGTCGATGAGACGACGGGCCGGTTCGAGATCGCGTCGACACTGGTGTCGATTTATCAGGTGACAGAGATGCGGCTTCGGAGCAAGCTGATGCGGTTGCGGATCACGACGGGTCTGTTGGCTGGATCTGTGCTGGTGTTGCTCGTGACGGCTATCATTCGGATGTAGGAGGACATCATGGCTACGGTGAACGAGCAGCAGAAACCTGATCGACCGGTGGGCTCGGCGAGCCCGGCGACGGCGTCGCGGCGTCGCAAGGTGGCCTTGCGTCCCAATCCTCGGCTGGTGGGCAACTACGAGGGCAGTTCCCGCACGATCGACGAAGTGCGACGCCAGATAGAGAAGCAGCAGGGGGCGTCGGCGTGACGGCCTCGAAAGATCAGAATCCGCCGGCGGGGTCGTCGGCTCCACGTGCCAGCGCGCGCCCTGTGGTGGTGGTCCCGACATCGGCTGCGGGTGATCGCACCATTGTTCGGGCAGCACCCAACGAGAGAGCTATCCGCAGCATCACTGCGGGGGCTGCACCTCAAAATGTGCGGTCCGCTGTCCGCCGCGAGCACTAATTTCGCGCGCACGCCTTTGCGCTGTGTCGTAGATGATCCAAAATTGGGCTAGCAGACGGTGCCAAACGTGTTCGTCCAGGTCGCCGATCTGCAGCGTCGACTGTGTCTGCTCCCGATCACGCTTGGCCGTTACCTGGGCAGCTGTGGTGATCGATGCAGCAGCGGGGGAGGGCTTACGATGCGGCCACCGACCCGCGTCGAGTGCTCGATGTAGTAGTCGAGCATCGGGTGAAACTCGGCAGGGTAATCCCTTAGCCAAAAGCTTGCACGGTGTTCGACGAATTTCGACGCAAACCCCGCGACACTCAGACAGCGGTGGTGTGGGCAACCGGACCGCATGTATGGATCTCATAGCGATACTCCATTGCCGCGTGTCCGAACGGCGAGGACCAAACGTGGCACAACCAGCCATTGCTTACGACTTTGCGACGGACTCCTGTCACGGGCGGCGAAGTAGCCCTGCAGGTGTGGAAGCGTACGCGGGGTCGTTGAACACGGCGCTGTCTTCGCCGACATGCTCCGCAACGCCAGCGGGGGGTGGCCCGAGGATTTCAGTTTTGATGCAGCCTTTGGTCGAGTCGAGCCAGGTACGGGAATCGGCCCCAAGTCGAAATGGATGGGCCATGTCGTTGGAAATGATGTTGCGCATGATGTTGTACACCGCCGAATTGGGTTGCCGGGCCAGGAGCTGATTCATCAGCGATTGCCGGGTGGGCACCAGGTATTGCGGTTTCTTTCCTGTTGGGGACATGCACTCGAGCATCACGTTGGTCGATGCAATCAACTTCACGAGCTGGATAGCCGTTGCTCGCTTTTCCTGGGCGATGGCCACATTGACGGAAAGTGCGTCGGTATAAAGCGGTATCCCCACTTTTTCGATAGGTTCGGAGCTCAGCGGCATGACTGAATAGGTCGAGGCGTCGACGTTGTCGATGAAGTGGAAGATTTCGGTCAAGCCTACGAAGGCTCGACCGATCCGCTGGTTCCATTTCGTGATTCGGTCGTAGCCCGAGTCGGGATATGTCGCCTGGGCGTACCCGGCGATGTTTCGCAGCACCTGCATGTCGGCGAGGCCTTGCTGATCGAGTCCTGGACAGGGGGGAAGGGCGGGAGTGAGCGGAAACTGGCCCGACTCCTCCATGACGGCCTGCTCGTACATGCACGCGACGGTCGTTCCCCCAGTAAAATCCAACAGCATGCCTTGACCCTGCGCGGGCCAGACTGCTTTCGGATCCCCGTCGCCGAGGATTTTGTGTAATTCTTCGACAGTCATCCCCGGCGCACCCAGTGCTGCGTCAGTGAGACGGCGAATCAAAATTTGCATGCACCCTAAATACGGTATTCCTTGATACTCCGAGGATTCCGTTTTCAGCGATGCGAGAGACCACGGGTAAAAGTCTGCGGTGCCGTCGATATCGAACTCGACACAGAACTGACGCATGTGATCAGCGAAGATGCAGTCGTAGGCAAAAACGTCCACAGTGGACGGCGGATCGCCTTTGTAACAGTCGTAGGTGTAGACGAAATTGAGAGCGACATCCGGTTGGACGCTGTGCCACGCGGCTCTGATGGTGGACTCGAACCATTTCGGTTCGGGCGTGTACGGGTACAAGGCGACGTTCAACGTGGATGCGTCGCTGGCTGGAGGTGGCTGGTTGGTGGGGCCGGAATCCTTGTTCAAACTGCGTCCGAACTCGGTACTGGTCACTGCACACTTCCCGTCATCACACTGTCTGCAGGGGAACGGCGATTGCCTCATACAGTCGCATGATTTTCCGAAAGTGGCAAGGATCACATTTACTTACCCTCGATCCACGGACTGAGGTGACCCACTGTGGTCGATGACCGAATTGTGGGGTCGGGACTGGTTGGGCGTGTTTCGTCCGCTGGTCTACCCAGCATTTCCACGATTGTCGTTGCTCGGGCCGAGTCGGCGGGTCGGGTGAGGATCAGGCGGGTGTGGGTGGGCTGATGCCAATGATGTTGCGCCATAATTGAAGCCACGCATCGAGCCACGGCCAGTGTCGCGGCAGGTGCAGTGTGGGTGTGCGTTGTGGCCGCACGAAACGCGCGGCAATGTTGACGATTTGCGCCGTAGCGTTATTCCGCGAGCTTTCGCGTGACGCCCGCCGGAGACGGTTCCGGCGGCGCGCAGCAGGTTGTGGGCGATCGCTGCGCACTGCACCCAGGCAGAGCTCGCGCCAAACGATCCTGACGGCATGTGCGCGAGCGGTCCGTCGATCAGATCCGAGAACACAGTCTCGATGACCGCGTGTGCACGGTGGACGACATCTGCGGTCGTCGTCGGCAGGGTGCTGTTGGTAAAAAACGGGTGATACCGCCACACCGGAAACAATGCATCGCGGTAGCGGGCGTCTTTGACCCGCCGCACGATCAACCGTGCAGAAACAGGATACGCGGTGGAAGAGAAAGCGGTGAACGATGTTTCGGCGACCTCGGCGTCGGAGATCCAGCCGTCGGTGTCGGGGTCGCGGACCGCTCCCGGGTAGCGCACGGGCGTCCACGCGGTGTCAGG
Organism: Rhodococcus sp. 05-2254-6; assembly: GCF_002258565.1. Taxonomy (NCBI): domain Bacteria; kingdom Bacillati; phylum Actinomycetota; class Actinomycetes; order Mycobacteriales; family Nocardiaceae; genus Rhodococcus; species Rhodococcus sp. 05-2254-6. Next base: position 12,175 of record NZ_NOZF01000121.1, on the reverse strand, counting down.
GATGGAGGCGATCGCTCGTTGGACGATTCGGTTCTTGATCAGTACGAACGAGAACTTGATGCAGGCGCGTACGACGCGGCTGTTGCCGTAGGCGGAGTCGCCGCGGACCATGATTTTCCCGCTGGCGAGACTGGATGTCGCAGCTCAGCCCTAGTCATCCGGGCGAGCACGGGTGGCCCATTCTAAGTCGACTCTCAGCCCGGTCGCCTGCCCTCCGTACGATCAAGGGGGTGCTGACCGATCCACTGCCGAATTCCGGCTCACTTGAGCGCTATGAGGCTTTGCCCACGATTCTCCAGCTGAGGAGCTACCTCTCGGAGATCCAGGCGGAGCCGACCGAGTGGATCTCGGTTCTACGGAATCGAGGGAGCGGAATCAAGTACAGCTCGCTTCAACCTCTTCTGGTGGCGACATCGGACCAGCGCAAATTCCTCGCCACTACCGATTGGTCCATCAACGACCTCGGCGAGCCCAGTTACAGCTCTGATCGCCTCCCGGCCTTCCGCGACGGCTTGACCTCCAACCCTGATGGCTACGACCTTCATCTGTTCGTCAACGTGTCCTGGGTGCCATCGGCAACCACAGAACCCGTTATCGAATTCACGCCGTCGTTCGTATGGTGGTTGGGCCTGATCACGCGATCGAACGAGACAATGTATCGAACTAATCACGCGGGCCGCGATGAGGAGGTCGTCGAGATCGTCAGACCGAATCCTGGTGAATACGAGGTTCGAGTCAATGCACGGCACCTCCGAAAGTATCTCGCGGCCCGGAGCATGAGCCTGGTGATCCAGCACGCCCATTCTCGGGCTGACGACAGCGTGCATGAAGCTCGGATCGACCTTGAGATTCGCACCAAAGACGCAGCGTTCGCCTACACGGCGTGGGACGCGTATCGGGGGCCTGGTTTCGTAGCGCAGTTGGTTGGGAAACAGGCAGTTTTGCCGTTCGCGTCCGCTGGCGAGCACCCCGACGATCTGCAAAGGCCTGAGCGGTTTCAATCGTTCATCGTTGACATCGACCCCTCGACCGGCGACGAGGTTCGTTTGAGTTGCGAGCGCGATGAAGCGAACTACCTCACCCCAGTCTTCTTCGACACGGATGTTCTGACCCGATACCGCGACAACCCAGACCGCTACACGGTGCTGCGGACCGATGTCTCGTGCCACGGTCGGTGGGCCATCGATGTCGACATCAACGGTGCCAACCTCGTCCAGGTGTGGCTGGGACACCTCATCCGGCTACCCGAGACCGAGCGAGAGCACTGGCTCACACACAACGTCCCGCCGAACGGTGGAATAACCATCACACGTAGCGTGCGGGACCTAGCGGGCCAGTGGGTAGAGGACGAACGCCCTGACCCTGCTCGGCTGAGACGAGCTAAGGCAGAACTCATCGAGGCGTTCACTGGCTACTTCGGTGAGTCGTTGTACAAGCAACTCGGCCCGGCTGACCTCCGTGCGTTCGATGCCTTGGCATTGTGTACCAATCCAACCGAAGGCCAACGCGACAACGGTGTCATGGTTCTGTCGAAAGGGATCGTGGATGCACTCGATGTCAAGACTCTTCGAGAGTCCTCGGGCGCGGACACGAATAGTCCTTCGCTTGCCTGCCTACAGCTACTCGTCGAGAACTTGGGTGCCGACCCGAATGGTCTCGTCGGACCCCTACGCCAGCTTCAGGGAATCCGATCGGCAGGCTCGGCCCACATGAAGGGCACGAAATTTACGACTGCGCTGTCGGCCGCAGGACTGAATTCTCTTCAGCCGGACAAACAATTCGAGACAATCGTAGATCGGGTTACGATGGCTCTGCAGGGCTTGTCCGAGCTGTTCCGAAGGACGCCCCCGCAAGTGTGATGGTGCCGGTCATTTTGTTCCAGTCTCGCTCTGATCATGGGTTCGCATTGATCTCACCCCACGCGTCTAACGCGTGTTGGTAGGTCGCCACAGCACCCGATTCAGTCGGAGCATCGCAGAGCGCGATCGCAGCCCTGGCAAGCGACGCGAGCGCAAGATCTCCCAGATCCAAGATCGCGTCGTCGCCATGACTGAGCAGAGTAAGCATCGTGGTAGCCATCATCTTCGGATGTTCCAGGACTTCAGCGGGCTGAGGCTGGCCCAACTCGATCAAGGCCAGCGCTTCGAGAAACATCGGTACAGCGAACGCCACCCTCGGATTGATTGCGCTCATAGCGTGAAGGTTAGCAATCGGCCGAATACCGGATGTTCTGGAGAATCTCTGAGACGGTGGAGGTATGACATCGAAACGTACCTCCGCCGGCGACAAACGCGCCCGCAAGGTCCAGCAACGTCGAAAGCGACTTGCACAGCAAGGGGTCTCACGTGAGCAGCACGCTGCGCTGGTGCTCGAGCGCAGCGGTGATCCCTCGTTCGTGCAACGGCGCACCAACGCCGACGGTGGGCGCACTCTGTCGTGGAGCAAGGACATGGTGGGTGGTGCGGAGCTCAACGACTCTCTCGAAGAGCAGCGACAGGCGTTTCGGGACAAGTTCGGCCGAGATCTCGGGCCGAACGATCCATTGTTCTTCGACCCAGCTGCTGACACGCCGCAGGAGATCAGTGAGGAGAACTTGTTGGCGGACGTGGACTCCCTGATCGACAAGGCCCGCGAAGCAGGGGAGAACCCCGCCTACTTCCAAGCATGGCGCGACACCGGGTTCTTGCTCACCGAACACAACATGCATCTGTTCTCCGCGTCGGATATCGACGAATGGAACGCGGCGCTCGAACGGCATTGGGACGAAGCGGCATTCGGGCCGTTCGACGATGCATCTTAGGACCTACGGCATGTTCGGGCGGCTGCAGCGAGTCCGAGAGCGGTGGTGAAATTCCCACGCCGCTGACCGCGCGCACTGAAGTCGGATGGGCGAACTTCGGGTTTTGGTCACCAGTTAGTGCTGTGTCGCGTCGAACGGCAATTGCACCCTCGCACTATTTGCGCTCTAATTATGTACATGACTACTTTGCCGGTCGCGGATGCGCGTGCGCGTCTGTCCAAGATTGTGGACGATGCAGAACAAACCCACGCCCGGTATGAGATCACCCGTAATGGGCACCGGGCTGCTGTGTTGCTCGCTGCCGACGATTTCGATGCGCTGCAGGAGACCATTGCAGTGCTATCGGATCAGGAACTGCTGACATCTCATCTTCGGGGCGTGGCGGAGCTGCCTGAGGGTGACAGTCTCGATGCGAAGGAGTTGGCCGAGGTCATGCGGGTCGCTGGCCGGTCTACCCGCGCGTGAGTGAGCCTGAAGCGCCGTATCGGCTTGTGATTGCTCGATCAGCGTCTCGCGCTATCAGTCACACTCTTCCCGAGAAGGTCGCCGCTGCGGTGTACGAGTTCATCACCGGAGCATTGCTGGAGAATCCGCAGCGGGTCGGGAAGCCCCTGGCCCCGCCGCTTTCGCCCGCCTACAGCGCCCGCAGAGGCACCTACCGGGTTCTCTATCTGATCGACGCCGGGCAGCGCATCGTGCAGGTCACCGCGATCTCACACCGGTCAGATGCCTACCGCTGAGAAGATTGCGTAGCTACCGGATTATGTTGCGGAGATCAAGCCTCGTAGGCGTAAGGCTTCCACCAATGGTGGGTGGGTCGCGGTCTCCATCCAACCAGATTTTCGGTCCGCCTTGCTGCCGAGTGAGTCGGATACTGCGCTTCGCAGAATTCGGAGGGCATCTTCGATCGCCTCGCGATCGGCGTGATCGCGATCGAACCAACTCATGTCCGCGCCGATGACTCGTTCGTACTGCACCAGGGCACCATCCTTGTTCACTCCCGCTGTCTCCATCAGATCTAGTGAACCGATCGAGAAGACCAGAGCCCGAGTGATCGTTGTCGGCATTCCGCGCCGGTTTGCTTGGTAGACGGTCGGATCGACAATCCGGCCCATTGCCGGAATCCACAACACTAGGTGTCCTGTCCACCATGTGTCCGACTCCCATTTCGGTGTGCGGCTTCCCAGCTCCACCCACTGCTCGTCCGACCACGCCACCTGCCCGTACACGACCAACGGCTCAGCCTCGATCCCGTAGTCACGCAATGCCGGAATCAGGCAACGCACCGCAGCAATGCAGGTGCCGGAAAAACCGCCCTCGGTGTAGGCCTGCCAAATCTGGCAATGCCGGTCGATGATCTGCACTTCTGCCGGTGCAGTCACGCCAGGATTCGCAGGGGGACGGATCCCCGCTACCGGTGGTGTGACGTACCCGGCCCGCTGCGCCCATTCTGGCAATGCAGCGGCTCCCGGACCGCTACGCGATCGCCCTGACCCCTTGCCTGCACCCTTGCGTTTCTTGCTCACCGGTGACATTTAGACGCTCCCAACCCACCTCGACTCTCTGCCCCGTCGCAGGAGTTTCGCGTCCCGACCGTACCGGCCAGGTACGACACTTCCCGCACGCTAACGATCACATCCCTGTATTCAGGTTGACATGGTTGACATGACGCGAACAGCCGGGGATGATCAGGGTATGTCCACTGTCGAGAAGGATTTCGAGGTCATGGCGCACCGGCTGGTCGAGGCCAGTGGCGCGCCGGACGAGCGTGATCTGGCGTATGCAATAGCGGGCCTCGGCGGCATCGTCAACGGCCTCAAGGCGCGTCGCGCGTGGAGTGAGCACGTAGGGGAAATCTTGACCCCCAGTCAGGCCCTCGACGTTGCGGGTTGGACGCGTGCTGCCTTGAGCAAGGCTGTGAAAGAGAACCGCGTTCTTCGGTTGACCGGCAGCAACGGCAAATACGGCTACGCCGCCGCAGGCTTCACCGATGCCCAACCGGCGAAGCCGATTCTCGGCATCCAAGAGGTGCTGCGTGTGTGGGCGGGGCAGGACCCGCGTGGATGGTTGGCGGTCGCGTGGCTGACTACCGAACAGCCAGAGCTCGACGGCCGTACACCTCGGCAAGCACTTCTCGACGGGGACGTTCCTACGGCTGCTCGCGCTGCCCGGGCTGCGGTCAGTCGGCTTGCGGCGTGAGCGCTGAACGCGCCGTCGTTCATCTGTTCGAGCCCAAGCCCGTCGGTGAATTGGCGGAGCGATTTCCGTCGTGCGTCTACCCGGCTGGGGCCGAGCTGTTTCGATCGCATCAGGCCAGTCTGGGACCGTGGTGGTACTCATCGAATGGCGGCGGCAGGTTCGACCTCGAAGCCCCTGATGGGACTTGCTACCTGGCCGAAGACGAAGTGGTCACTCTCCTGGAGATTTTCGGTGGCCAACAGGTCGTGCCGAGATACGAGGTCGATGCGCGTGCAGCGTCGACGATCACGTTGGATGCTGATATCAGGCTCGCTGATCTGACTGCGAACACCGGTGTCGCGCTCGGAGTCACGGCAGAAATCTTTACTACCGCCGACTATCCGCTGACGCAGCGGTGGGCGGCCGCGTTACGGGAGGCCGGGTTCGAGGGTCTGCGGTACTGGGCCCGCCACGACCTCGAACATGCCCGGCGGTGCATTGCACTGTTCGGGCAAGCGGGGGTGGCAGGCGAGGAGCATCGTCATACCGTCCAGGCCACGGTCACCCTGTCTGAGCGAGCGGACCTGCTGGAGCGGTGGCGTGAAGAAACTGGTGTCGCGATCTTGGACGTACCAGATCTGTTGTAGCGATCGTGGTCAACCGCCCGCAAGGTATTGCTAACGAAACTTACAGTAAGTACTGTAAGTCTCATGAAGATCAGCGCACGTCCTCTGCTCGACAATTCCGTCGACGCCGAACTGTTCGTCGGCCGGCGAGACGAACTCGCCGCGATATGGGACGGATTGAACGCTGAGCTCAACGTTCTGGTGACGGGGGACCGCGGCACAGGCCGAACGTCGCTGCTTAGACAGCTGCAGCTCGACAGCCGAGAGCCGTTCACCGGTGCCCGCCGCGAAGGCGACTTCCCGATGAGCTTCGTTCGGGTCGAGGGGATCTCGGACGGCCGTGACGTGCTCGCCCGCGTCGTAGAACAGGTCACCGGCGAACCGGCAGTCGACAGTGACGGGCCCGACGTCTTGCTGCGGCGATTGAGTGACTTTCGCCTGCAGTTCATCGACGCCACGCTTCGGAGGTGGGCAGCAGAAAGCGACGACGGCACTGCTCCGCTTGGGACGCGGCTGTATCCGGTGATCATCGTCGACGACGTCACCGCATCGGCCGGGCACGCACTGTTCGGGCGGTACCGCGATGAGGTGTGGGCGACGGGATACCTGTGGGCGGTGTCGGTGCGTGAAAGTGACCGTCAAGGTCTCCTGACTCCGCCTGCAGATGCATTCTTCGAGAAGATCGTCGACGTACCCCCGCTCTCGAGAACGGAAAGCATCAAGTTGATCACTCGCCGCGCGGGAATCGACATGGAACCGCAAGCCAGCACCCTCGCTGATGCGGTAGGGCGAAACCCCCGAGATCTGGTAAGTGCTCTGCGGGGATTCCTGCAGGACCCCGGGTCGTACGAGGACAACTACCTGGCCCTCGCCGATAGAGACAATGCGCTCTGGGCTTTGGGTCGCCCAGCGTCGATGCTGGCGGCCGAAATGAAGGTGCGGGGCCCGGTCAGCGCATCGGATGAAGACTTGCTGGCCGCGTTGGGGTGGACGCGTCCTCGTGCTGTACAAGTCTTCAAGCAACTTTACGAGAAGGGGCTGGTCCGGAGCAGCGAAGTCTCGTCAGGTCCCGGGCGGCCGCGGCGGGTGTACGAGTTGACTCCGCCGGCGGAATGGCTGCGGACCGAACACGCTGATCCGGAGGACCAGAAATGAGTGACGCCCTACTGCGTCAATTGCGGGACTCGAAGGCCTTCGACCCGTCGCCGGATCCGGATCGTATGTGGCAGGTCCATGTGCCGTTCGACGTCCTCACTGGCCCCGTGAGTGGTGACTACGAGCAGCGCTTCATGGACGCTGTTCGGCGGCGTGAGCGTGTGGCTCTGATCGGTGCCAGTGGCTCGGGTAAGTCCTCGATCACCGAGTACGTGATGGACGCTCTTCACTCCGAAAACGTTGCAGCACTGAGGATCAGGATGGGATTTCAGACCGACTCCCTCGTCTCCGATCCGGCTGAATTCCCGCGTCTGTTGGTCAACACCATCGCCAAACAGCTCGACGAGAACCGGGCAGTCCAGAAGATTGCTCGGGAAATGCGTGGAGGTTCCCCACATCGACCGGTCAAATTCTCGGTTGGTCTCCCATGGTTGGCCGGCAATCTCGCGATCGAGCTCGGCAGCGTGGTGAACGAACCATCGCAAGGTGAGGATGTCGTGGATCAGGCCATCAGGGTCCTGGAACTGATTTCGCGCAGTGGCTTGATTCCGACGCTCGTGCTCGATGACACGGACCAGTGGATACGTCGTCCAGGTATCGGCGTCGATCCGGAGCCGCGGATCGCAATGTTCTTCGGCTTGACTCTGAGGATGATCGCCGAGCGACTTCCGGCAGCATGTGTCGTCGCCGTCCATAACGACTACATCGACAGCCCCCACTACAAACAGGCTCGCGAATACCTGAACACGCGAATCACCCTGCCCGCCTTAGCTAATTCAGCCGCGCTGGGGTCGATCATCGGTAGGCGGGCCCGCCAGGCCGCGGGAAATCCGAATCTCGGCGCGGTCGACGTCATCGACGCTGACGCCCTCCAGCATCTCTTCGACCACTACGGGGCCGGTCGCAGTGTCCGCCGGGAGCTGGTCGTATTGCAGGATGCGTTGGTACGAGCGTGTTCTGCAGTAAGTGAGACCATCGCCGCAGCTCACGTCGTCGCTGCGATCGCTGCAGGCTAGGACACGACTACCGGCGTAGGTAGTTCGCAAAATGCATCGCCTGAACTGCAATTCGGGTTTACCAACCCCTTTGCAGCTTCAGTAGTAGGTGTGAAACTGCTTGGCCCTGTCCACCGCATCGAGGACCTCAGCGTCGAGGCCTTGAGCTTCTCGTTCGATCGCGTTTACCCGTCGCTTCATGCCTGCTCTGGCGAGCCACGGCGACCACATCAGTCGACTGAGCTGCGCTGCTGACAAGCGCACACATCGCCCCAGCGCAGTGTTGATTCCCCCGGCTTCTTCCTGACCGTCTTTCTGCTTTACGTCGTCGTCGCTCGTCAGGCGCGCCACAGTGGCCAGTTGGATGTACAAACGCAGTGGCCGTCGCGGAACCCGTGCAATGATCGCGGCCGTCTCAAGCTCGCGGACACTGTCCTTGAAGTGCTGAAACGACGGATCAGTGGACGACGACCCTGCCCATCGGGTGCGTTCGGTGCTCGCCAAGTGCCGGAGAACCTCGCTACGCAGTTGACGGCGTTGCTGACTGCCGATCAGGTACTGGCCCGCAAAGGATCCGATACCGAGAGCTCCGATAATCGAGGCCACACCACTGATATCCATTTCGTAACAGTATTCGGATCCAGAACTTGGGGTCGGTTGACGCAACGTGAGTGGTGAAAAAGGAGAGATTTTTCCGTACCTATTGCGCCTCACGCGGCAGCAGATGTTCCGACTCCCGAATATTTGCCGGTGCTCGAAGTGTCCACCTCCGCAGGCATAATCGTGGACTGTTGGAGCCGATCGACTTTGGAATGGCGAAATTCCTCGCCTAGGGACGGTAGTGCTTCGGTCGCCGACAGATGGTCGGATCCGCGCGTGCGAATCGGAGTAGAAGGCAGTCCTATGTGGCGATGGACCGGAGAGAGTGTGACATGACGGTTGCCGATCAGAAGGTTTCGGAGCGGGAGAATGCCGAGCATCGCGCGCGTCCTCCGCAGAAACGTGCGCAACGGACCCGTGACGCGTTGATTACCGGTGCGGCTCGAACCATCGCATGTGGGGGAAGCGGCGTCACGGTCAACGACCTGATACAGGCTGCAGGGGTGACCAAAGGGGGCATGTACTTCCACTTCCCATCGAAGGACGCTGTTGTTCATGCAGTGGTCGACCAGGCTGCTCGACAATGCGAGTTCCTCCGGGCGCATCGCCCGTCTACAGGAGACACTGTGGCCGATGTTCAGGACTTGCTCGGCGGCTACTTCACTCATGCGAAACGGTATTGGTCTCTGAGGGCAGCAGCGGTGTTGTGGACCGACCTCCACTACGAGGACGTCGCACGGGCCGCGACCTACCACCCTCTCAGGGCCGCGGTCCTGGCCCTTCTGACCAGCAACGGCAGGCTGCCGACGATATCGGTGGACACTGCCGATGCTGTCATGGCCATCGTGTGCGGCGTGACGACCACCGCCGGGCCGGGGGGCTTCGGTGACGGCGGCGATCTCGACACCGTCCTGCGGTTGACGGGGCCCGTGATCGCGGCTGCCGGTGCAGTGGCGGTATGAACAGCGGTGGCGGGGACTCCGGGAAGCCTTGATCTCCGCCGGTTACCCGCGGCCGGTAGTGGGCGACGAGCCGGGCCAGCTCACGTTGTCGTGGGGCACCGGTGTCGGCGTACGAGAGATGTGTGTGAGCCCTTCAGGGGTGGTCGCCCGGACACCGGACGCGGTCTTTGCCTTGGGCCTGTTACGTCAGTCGGCAGCAGACTGGGTATCGCCGCTGCACCCGCTGATCGCAGAGCCGATCGTGCGCACATCCGAATCGCCCTTTCGGGTAGTCGAGCCGGTGACCAACATCGTTCGGAGCGCGTCGGTGATCCGGCGTTCGATGACGTGCCAGGTGAGTTTCCTGGGCTGTCAGTGTGCGGCGTTGTACGCCTCTTCGATGTCGGTGGGGATGCGGCCTCGATCGCCGATCTCGTGACCGTTGTCCGCCGCCCACTGCCGAATTGCGCGAGTCTGCGCCGGGTCACGCTTGGCCGGTGTCCCGGCTGTCGAAGGCGTCGACGCGGTTGCGGGGGAGGGTTTACGTTTGCGTCCGCCAACCCGCGCGGCGTGCTTGATGTAGTAGTCGAGCTTTCTGTGAAACTCGCTGGCGTTCTTTGCTTTCAAGTCGATCACGTACTCGACGCCCTGGACCGCGAACTCGATCGTTTCACCGGAGTCGTCGATGACCGATCCGTCGATGTCGTCGACCAATTGAATCGTTTCTAGCTTGGCCACAGTGAAGAAACCCTCTCGCAAAAATGTATGGAAGACAGCTAAGTGAGCGTATAACGGGTCTGCGTGGTCGTGACAACTGTGGGTGCGGCGCGCGTGGTTCGGATGCAGGATCGAGAGAGTGCGATTATGGGCAGCGCTCCATTCGTGGTCGGCGATGAAGCCCAAGTTACTAGTCGTGTGCACTTCAATGTCGGGGCAGCCGATGCAATGGCAAGATTTCTTGCATGCATTCTAGGGCCGAGGGGCATGCTGGAATCGGGCTGACAGCTCATCCCGAAACTCGTCGCTTCTGTCTTTGATCCAATCCATCAGCTGCCTCATGCCATTCGTTTGCCCGACTGGCGCTGGCCGTCGTTCGTGTGGTTTGAACTTGAATTGCGGTACGGGTTCCTCGCCATCCCAAATGTCGAATTTTGCAGTCAGTCGATCGAGGAAAGTTGTGGCACGCGCGGTAGTCGAGTTCACGACGAAACTTCGGTGTCGGCGGACAGCGCCGGGTGACGAGCGTGTGTCTGACAGTTCCTCCTTGCGACGATCGAGCACTCGCACTTGGCTGCGGATGACAGCTATCGCGCCACGGGTTTCGACAGACCAACTGCCTCTTCCTACCTGGGCGGCCCAAGTGTCTACGGCGCGGCGCGCATCGTTGGGTAGTTCACGCGATCGGGCGATGTACGGGGCGACGTCGTCGACGCTTCGCCCACTATGGAACTCGTGGTCGAGGTCTCGGAGGTTGTAGGCAATGCGCCTCTCCTCCAGCGCGAATGCCGATGCGAACCCGATCTTGCGGTCGCGGTCGCGCTCTTTCCTGTCGCGGTGGGCCTGTTGTTTGTCGAGACAGCGATCATGGGCGAGCTGGTCTGTGAAGAATTTGTATGCAATGGCAAGACCCGCGACGGTTATTACTGTCGGTACTCCGGGTGTCTGCAGCCACTTTGCGCTCCACAATCCGACCAGAATCTCTGCCACCCATTCATGCGGGATAGTGCACCGCATTGCCATCTTTCAAATTCTCGCTACCGAGGACGATGCTGCCCGACGGGTCCGTCGGCGGCATCATCTGGCAGTCGACGGTGGCGACGACGTCGACTGCTTTAGTTCTGTTGGTTGTTCCTCGTGCCTCCACGAGCTCAGTTGCCTCTGGGGCTGTGGTGAAGATCGTGCACCGAGAAATCAGTTAGGTATGGTGCGCCCCACTGGTCTCTTCTGCGCTGAACCCTTGAGGCTCTGCACCCCCTCCTCGGCGAGGACAACGCAGATAGGTTGGGTGGCGTTCAGTTCGGGAAGAGGTCGTCTAGCTCGGCCCCGGTGAGCAGCTTCCCGCGTGTCGGGCTCAGGAGGGTGCCGAGCCAGCGTCCGCTGGGCAGTCGAGTTTCTACCTTGGTGCGGGCATCTCCACGAGAGGCTGCGCTGTCGTCTCCACACAGTGCGTCGTATTGCTGTAGTCGATCTGCAAGTAGGTCGTACAGGTGCAGCGCGGCCGCGTGGTTGATCAAGGCGATGCTGTCTCGTGCGGCTTCTTGCGCGTCCTTCTGAACCTCCGTAGCGGGGGTCAACAGGCAGCCGTAGACATGGGTTTTGGGTGCGCGGGTCTTCTCGACCCGGATCTGACCGAGCAGCTGATTGACGTCCGTGCGGCTCAACGGAGGTGGGGTACCGGACGGGACAGTCTTGACTTCCCACACACGGCGTTCGGAGCGTTTGGTGGTCGACCATGTCCATCGACAGTCAGTGGCGCTTTGTTCCTTGTCCGGCGGTCGTTCACCGCTGGTAGCTGCCAACCGCGCCAGCGCGAGCAGACCGGCACATTGCTCGTCGTGAGTTCCTGACGGCGCTCATCGAAATTCCCCACTGACGCTCACTGAAATTCCCCACCCGTGTGGCACCGCCAACGAGGGCGGGCCTCCCCGGATGCTGATGGTCTCTGACCACACACCAGCTACCCGAAGGAGACCCGCTCCTCATGCTTACACGGGAGGAAGACGTGGAAATACACGCCCTGCATCAACGAGGCTGGAAGATCGCCGACATCGCGAGACACACCGGCCGCGACCGCAAGACCATCCGGTCCTACCTCAACGGGACCACCACACCCGGAGTGCGTAAACGCAGCATCCCGGACCCCTTCGAGGTGTTCCTCGC
>NZ_NOZF01000156.1:0-23495 GCF_002258565.1 Rhodococcus sp. 05-2254-6 | reverse complement strand
GGTCTGGGCTGTGAGGGGCGTGCATGCTGTCGGGCTCGACGTGCGCAGCGCCGCCGCCGGGTGTCGCGATGATCGTCCGTATGTTTGCGGCCGTGAAGATTCGATGGGCTGTGATGAACTCTTCGGCCCAGAAGCCGCATGGTTGAGTGGAGCCGTCATTGAGCGTCAGAATGTGGGCTTCGGACAGCAGGATCGTGATGGTCGACGTTGGTGTCACCGTTGTGCGTCTTTCTCTTCGCGGTAGAGACCGAGGGCGGTCATCGCGGGCGCGTCGTTGAACTCGAACAGCACGGCTGGAATGTCGGTGTCGTTGACGTAGCTGACAGTCGACCACGATGGAACGGCGAGGCTGTCTCCTTCGCTGCACCGGAACGGCTTTCCGTCGACGTGGATGGTGGACAACCCTTGTGCCCCGATCAAGACGGCGGAAGCGGTGCGCCGCATCGGTTGTGTTTGGATCCCTGCAGGTAGGAGTGTGAATGCAGCATCGATGACCGGTGTGACAGGGTCGTGGGTTCCTTCTGCGTGCAGGGTGTGTCGGTATGCGTGGTGCGGGTCGGCCTCGTGGGTCCGCTGTTGCTCACCGAGAGCGCGAAGTACGTTGTCCCACTTGTAGAGCAGCGGCTCGCTCAGGTTTCGGTGGTGTCTGTCTTGCGCGAAAATGTGGGGCTCGAGGTGGGTGTTGTCGGTGTGGAGCTCGAACTGTGTCGCGGCGAGGGCGGCGACGAGGGGGTCGTTGGTGCAATCCTGCCAGATGGCGGGGGAGTCGGTGGGGCTGTCGTTGCCGTGCTCATGCCATTCGCCGGCGGGGGTGATCACCACGTCGCGAGGCTCGAGATACATCTTGGTTCCACCGACGGCCGTCCATGCCCCGTCACCCTCGTGCATGTAGCGCAGGGCCGTCGGCGCGTGCCGATGCGGGGTCATACCTTCACCGCGGTTGATGATCTGCAGCCCCGAATAGAGATATCCGACGGCGGCCTCGCGGGCATGGCCCGGATTGGCGAGGGTCAGTACCCGTAGAGCTGCTCGGTCGCCCTTGACCATGTCGGCGGCCGCGATCGCGAGCGGTCGAAGCTCGGCATAACTCCAGTGCACGGCATGGGAGTCGGGGGCCGGGGCCCACGGCAAGTTCTCGTTGGCCGCGGACCACCGCCCGATGGCGGAGATTGCTGCCGCCTTCTCGTGCAGCATGGCCTCGGTGGAAATGGTGGTGGTCACGATGCAGGTACCTCCTGTTGGGTGACGGTCACTGAAGCGAGTGGTCGGGGTGTGCCGACGACGGCGTCGGCTGCCTCGGTAAGTTCGGCAACCAGTTGGTCGATGTGGTCGGCAGTGGTGTGGATGTTGCCGATGGACACTCGGATGACGTAGTGGCCGTCGAGCTCGGAGTGGGAGAGCAGCGTCCGGTGGGTGCTGTTGACGGTCTCGAGGATCTTCCGCGTCGCCTGTCCGTCGGCAGAGGAGATCCGGAGGCAGAGCAAGGGGAGCGGCGAATCGTTCGCGAGATGCCACCGCGGGTCTGCGGCAAGGGCGTCTCGCAGCCTCGTCGCCAGGGTGAGACTGTGTTCGAGTCGAGTTCGGATGCCTCGTATTCCGAAGGCGCGCAGGGTCCACCACAGTTTCAGAGCTCGGAATTGTCGCCCAAGGTTGAGGGTGTAATTCATGTAGTCGATACCGCCGGTGGTGTCGGTACGCAGGTATTCGGGAACCAGTGTGAAGGCGGCTTCGAGTGCTCCGGGGTGACGGCAGAACAGTGCCCCGCACTCCATAGGGGTGAAGAGCACTTTGTGTGGGTTGGCGACGAGAGAATCGGCGGCCGCGAGTGACGGAAGGACCTGCGCGATGGCCGGGGCTATGCGCCAGAAGCCTCCGTACGCGGCGTCGACGTGCAGCCACACTCGGTGGTCGCGGCACACGGCCGCAATCGCCTCGACCGGGTCGAGAGCACCTGAAGTGGTCGTACCGACGGTGGCGACAACAGCGATCGGTGTGTAACCGTCCGCGACGTCCGATCCAATGCGAGTCGACAGAGCAGCAGGATCGAGTTGGCCGCTAGCGTCGGTGGGTAGGCGTACGACATTGTCGAGCCCGATGCCGAGAGCGATCGCAGCTTTGTCGACCGACGAGTGGGCCTGGTCGGAGGCGTAGATCCGGCCGGGTTTCTGGCCGGATGTTCCGTGATGTCGAACCTCGGGCTGTGCCCGGTGGCGGGCGGTGGCCAACGCGTAGAACGTGCCCAGTGATGCACCGTCGACGAGCAGTGCGTCTGCGGCGGGGTAGTCGAGCAGTTCGGCGAGCCATCTGGTGACGGTGTCTTCGACGGCGGCAGCCGAGGGCGCGCTCTTCCACAACATGACGTTGACGTTCAATGCCGCAGCGGTCATCTCGGCGAGGATGGCCGGTCCGGAGGAACTGTTGCTGAAGTAGGCGTGGAATCGTGGATGGTTCCAGTGCGTCAAATGCGGAACGACGTTGTTCCAGGTGTCGTCGAGTATGTCGGCGAAATCTGTTGCCTCGGACGGCAGCTCGCTGTCGATCGCGTCGGCGACATCGGCCGCATCGGCCGGCGTCGTGACGGGCACGTCGTCGAGCGCGGCGAAGTGTCGACATATTCGATCGAGGGTGTCGGTGCCGAAGGCTTTGAGCTGCTCGGGAGTCCAGTCGCCAGTCGGCTTTGTTGGGTCGGGGGTCATTCGACGTCGACCGGCAGCTCGTGGGCGAAGACGACCTCGCGGGGGCGTTCGCAGTACCGGCGGTAGAAATCTTCGAGTAGTGGCGTCTCCGATTCGAGGAGGTGCGTGGCGTGCTCGGCGCTTTCCCAGGGGTAGGTCATCGTTACGCGTTGGGGGTCCGATGCGTGCTGGAAGAAGCGCGCGTGGCCCGCCCACCCCGGGTGGTGGTGTGCGTTGTCGTCGAGGAGTTCGTCCATTTCTTGCAGGACCGAGAGGGCGTTCTCGGCCGCTTCGGCGGTCAGGTGCCAGGTTTCGATGACGGTGATCATGAGAGGGCGAAGCCTTTCTGTTTCAGTTGCTCTGACCGGTGCTGTCGAAGTGCTCTTGCAGCAGTGAATCGCCGCCGGGGACGAATCGTTGGCAGATGAGTTGGTGGGCGCGCCGGTTCTCGGCCTGGCTCTTCCAGAGCCGTCGTGCGGAATCTGCTGCGACGCCGGGAAGTTCAGCCGTCTTGAGCGTTGTACGGACGATCTTGGCGCGGGTGAGCATCACGTCGTGATCCCGGTTGAACACGGCGGAGAACCCGGGTTCGAGCCAGGGCGGTTCCATGGAAGGCCGGACGAAGTCACGGTAGATCTCCGGTGAGAAATCGGACGCGTACCGCATGCTCTCGGTCGCCCCGGCGTAGAGAGTCCCTAGTTCGGTGAGTTGGTGGGCGAGAGTGGGCCACTGCTTGTTTGCAAGGCACTCCAGCACTGCCGCGAGCCGGCTGTTCATGGATATGACGAACAGGTGGAACAGGTGGTGGCCCTTCTTCCAGCGTGTGATCGCTTGTCGTGCAGAGTCGTTCGGAGCCTGCGGGGTGCGATTGTCCGCACTGTGGTCCGTCGGCGCTGCCAATTGGGAAGGATCTCGTTCCCGTGCGGACACGGCTGCTGCGGCGGAGGCATCGCCGACGACTACGGCCAGGGCGTCGAGTAGGCGGAGTCGTGAGTCGTTGTCCAGAGTGGACTGCGGCAGATCTGTGGTGATGGCGGTGACGACGGTCAGTGCGCTGACCGCCCACGCGTGCGGGTCGTTGCTGCGGGAGATCCTGAAGTAGGTGTCGTATTCGGCGCTGCGGGCGACAGGGATGGTGCTATCGGTGGGTAGGACGACTCGATCGATGCTCGTCGGAGATGGGGTCATGAAGGCCTCTTCCGTGGCTTGAAGTGGAGTCAGGGTGGTGGGGGTGTCGGGTTGCGGTCCAGACGGCTCCGACGACGACGGCGGCTCCGGCTAGTTGAATCCAGGTGGGTCGCTCGCTGAGGACAACGAATCCGAACGCGATAGCCAGCACAGGCTGCAGCAGGAGTAGGGCCGCGACGGTATTAGCCGCCAGCGATCGGGATCCCGAACTGATGAACAGCCAGGCGGCAACCTGTCCGAGCAAAGCGAGCGCGATCATCCATCCCCACGCGGCCGCGGAGATGTCGAGATCGAGGTCTCCGAGGCCTGCCGAGACAATGCCGGCAGTGACCGTTGCCGATGCGGTGGCCACACAGATCGGGGTGACCAGATGGCTGGGGCTTCGCTGGGTGGAGCGGCGGTTCAGGAACAGGTAGGCCGCGTACGCGGCACCGGCGGAGATTCCCAGGATGGACCCGCGGAGCGCGTTGTCGGCTCCTGTTCCGCCGATGAGTCCGCCGGCGAGTGCAACGCCGAGCAGCATGCAAGGCACCGCCATGAGGAATCGTCGGGGGATTGCGGTTCGATCGACGACGAGCGCGATCAGCGGCAGCACGACGACCTGGACATTGATAAGGACGGTGGCGATCGAGGCACCGACGTCGAGGATGCTCGCGGTCCACATCACGTAGTCCGCTCCGAGGAAGACTCCGGCACCAATGGCCATGGGATACAACCTCGTCGGCATTGCGCCGCGTCGGTGAAGTTCCCACAGCGCCATCGGAACGAGAGCCGCCAGCGCGATCAGACATCGTAGAAATGCCGCCGTCCCCGAGGTGACATCGGCGAGTTTGACGAAGGTTGCGGACAGTGACAGCGACGCGGCACCGGCGATGACCAGCGCCGCATTCCCGCCCACCCCCCGATCGGCGGCGTCAGCTCTCGGTATCGCGGTTCTGGTCACCTGGTCAAGGCAACCAGTTACAAACCGATAAGTCTACTAGCCAGTTCTACCGCTGAAACAGTAGTATCACTTATATGTTGTCGTGGGATCGGATGAAAGTTTTCGCCGCAGTAGCCGAACAAGGTTCGGTCACTCGAGCTGCAGAATCTTTACACCTCACCGGACCCGGAGTGTCGCAACACATCCGCAAGTTGGAGAAGGAAGCCGGCACCACCCTGGTCGAGAGAGAGGGAAGGTCGATACGGCTGACCCCCGCCGGTCGCGCACTGGCGACACGTGCGGCCGCCATGTCCGCTCTCGCCGAAGCCGCAGAAGACGACCTTGCCTCGATCGACACCGACGTTGCCGGAGCGCTGAGAGTAGGCGCGGTCGCAAGTGCATTACGTCGGCTGGTGGTCCCAGCTCTGGCAGACCTTGCTCGCACGTATCCACTGCTGCGCCCCGAGGTCGTCGACGGAGAAGGAATCGATTTGCTCGACCGCCTCCAGCACCGCACCCTCGATCTCGTCGTCTTCGAGTCCTGGGACCATCGGCCGGCGACGGTCCCCGCAGGTATCGACGTCCACACGCTCCACACCGAGGATGTACACCTCGCGGTACCGATCGAGGACAACCGTGAGATGGCAACCCTCTCCGGCGAAACGGAATCGATCTGGACGGTATGCCCATCAGGGTCGGATGCGCACTCCGCGCTCGTGCACGCATTGCGCGAAGCTGGAGTCGAACCGACGATCCGCTACGAGGTGTCCGACTACTCGACCCAACTGGCCCTCGTCGAAGCAGGTCTGGCCGTCGCGCTGGTTCCGGACACCGCGCGAGTCCGAACGGCCAGGGTGCGGTATCTGCCGACCGAGCCGGCCGTGACACGTTCGCTACGTGCGGCGAGCTCGACCCGAATCCCGGCAGTCGGCGCGCTCCTGAATGCGATGAACGTGATTCTCGCAGGCTGATTCCGCGGCCGATCTCACCCGTAACGCTCGGTTATCAGGACTGCTCAAAAGGTAACGGGCAGGCACATGACATCTGCGAAACAGGTTGTATGGCAGTGATTGTCAGGGCGCAGGTATGCGCTAGATCCGGGTTCACGGCCACCGGAGGCGGGGAGATCGAGAATGCTGAACGTCAGCAGGGCGACGGTGGTGGCCGAACACTGTCCGACACGCCCGTGGGATCAAGCTTCGTAGAATTCCCCTATTCGGGGAATTCTACGTTCCGTTCAAGACCTCCGCCATCGGTGCCATAATCGTTACGGTGCGGCGATGAACAGCATCACGCCCCATGAAATGACCCCACTCAGCCCGATTGCATCGGCAGGTTTGCTCGGATGAGCGGCGACGACGTGCTGAACTTCTGCTCCCTGGTAGTGGCAGTCACTGCCGTTATAGCGATCCGTTCCTTCACGGAGTTCCGATCCAAGCGGGTCACGATAGCCGTCTTCCTCGCGGTGTTTCTGCTCTTCAGGTTCGGTGTTCCTCGTCTTACGCCGTTCATCGGATGGCTGCTCGGTTTGTCCGCCGAGTAACGGTGGGGGCGGACGTGCAGAGGTGGCCCGCTGGCCGGGAGAGAAAGCAGAGCGATGTCGAGCGGTATCGTGCATCGAACGATCGATTAAAGGGTGGGTGCGAGTTGTGAGCTGCAGCGAACAGGGTTCGTTCGAGGACATCGTGCCGGGGCTTTTCAAGACCTCGAACGGCACCGCCGCCGACGCCGTGAACGGGTGTCTGGGGTACAAATCGCCCCAGGTCCAGCAAGTGACTGGGGTAACGTACCGCCAGCTCGACTACTGGGCCCGTACAGGGCTTGTGTCACCGTCGATCCGCCCTGCATCCGGTTCGGGATCGCAAAGGATGTATGCCTTCTCCGACATCGTGGTGGTCAAAGTGATTCGTCGTCTCCTCGAGGCCGGAGTGTCTTTGCAGAATGTACGCATTGCGATCGAGTGCCTGCGTGCGCGTGACGCCCAGGGGCTGGCGTCTGTAACTCTGCTCTGCGACGGTATTTCGGTGTACGAGTGCACATCTGACGACGAGATAGTGGACTTGCTACACGGTGGTCAGGGCGTGTTCGGCATCGCGATCGGACATACAGTCGCGGACGTGGCTGCCGATATCCGTGCGCTCCCTGCAGTTTCTGTGGGAAGCGACAAGGTCACCCGAATCGACGAACTGGGATCGCGACGCGACCGCAAGAGCGCCTGAAGTCGGCCCCGGGATGAGTACACACTTCAGTGCCAATTACATGGTCCACGCGATGAATGAAGCAGCCTCTGATACCTGGGATCTGATGGAGACGGGAATTGCAGGCGGCATCGGACCTGGAGAAGAGACGCTCACCGACCTCAACTTGATCAAGCTTCAGCAGCGTATTCCGGCGCTGAGAGTGACGAAATACGCCAAGGCGGTCGAGGCGGGCAACGGTGCGGATTGGGAGTGGTGGATCGGTTCTTCGGCCGACGAGCGGTGGATCAAGCTTCGTATTCAAGCAAAACGCGCCAGCCACAAATTCAACCGCTATGAGCAGCTCGGACACTCAGTTAAAGAAGTCAAGCAGTACGAGACGCTGATTTTGAAGAGCAGGCTCGACGGTGCAACTCCGTTGTATGTCTTCTTCAACGGGTGGCCCGAAGATAGATTTCTCGTAAAGGGCCAGTACATCGATGCGATCGCACGCAACCTCAGGGCGGTGCACGGCGGGCACGTTCCGTATCCGATGTGGGGCTCGTTGGATTGGGGGTGCGCAGTCTCCGCGGCGCAGAAGGTCAAAGAAATTTATGAGAACCCATCCACATCAGTCTTCCCGCCAGCTCTCATCCCAGCTGCTACCCGCCGAAACAAGCGCTATATCCCACGGTATCTCGTGCATTCGACCCCTTGGGCGTATCTACTTCACTCCGGGCCTTCGGGCGCGGCTCCGACTGTGCGGCAGGTGGCCGAGAACCTGCACCACATGGAGGGAAACAGATCGCCGCTCACCGACGATGCCTTCGAAGCAATGACTTACCCGATTCCGTCTCGCGAAGCCGAGCAGGCCGCCTACGGCATGTACACGATGAGGAAATTTCTCGACCCCCGCGATGAGGCGCGTTACGCTCAGCGCCTCGCGAGCGCCGAACAATTCGCTCATGAGATCGGCAGAGACGATCTGGTGGGTCGAATGCTGAACCTGCCCGACGAGACCGAGCGGACAGGGCCGGGGTATCGCCTGTTGTTGGAGCTCAACCCGGAAAGTTCAGACCTCATGAACCTACGCCTGAGCTAGCGCCGATCGGCCGACAAGAGGTCGTTTGGTTCTGATGCAAAAAAAGTAGTCGGAGGCCACCGTGTGGTGTGCCTCCGACTCACCCTGTGCAATCTCAGTGCCAGGAATGCTACACGCGCACAGTCGATATGGCGATCTACACGAACTCGCGTATTCGCGGGAGCACTGCGGCGATCTCCTCGAACAGGCTCGGCCAACCTCGACGCAGACGAGTGACCCTGCCCGATTCGAGGAAATTTCCGTCGAGAATGTGTGAAACCCGCAGATTCGCTGCAGGTGCGCCCAGCGCGGCCAGTTTGGCGTAGACAGGGTTGCTCGGAAGGTCGTGCTGATGCGAATAGGCGAGCACATCGTCCGCGGACCAGTCCCATACCGGCCCATAGGCCACAGTTCCATCGGTGCGGCGAACCGTCCCCCCGTGGTGTCGACGCTGCTCCGCTTTGTTGCTGCAGCAGCTCGCGCCTTGGCAGCGCTCGCTGATCTCACGTGCGAGAGCGGAGTAGTACATCGACCACCTGCCGGTTCCTTTCCTGGATTCGTCTGCCCGCACGCCCCAGACCTCCCCGTCACCGAACTTGGTGTGCGCAGCCCGGGCAGGCTGCGCAATCAAGGTCTCGAAGCCTCGTGCGGGTACATGAGCCGACGGGCTACCGCCGTGGTCCCATTCCCCGGTCCGGGCCATCACTGTCAGCAGCGTTGGTTCAGCGCGAATGATGTGCAGGTCCAGTCCCAGCTTCGTCGCAATCTGCTCGACGTAGGCGTAGGTCTCGGGGTATTCGAGACCGGAATCGAAAAAGGCTACCGGGACATCTGGGTCCGCCTGGCGGGCGAGATCGACAGCAACGACGGAATCTTTTCCACCGCTGAATGCGACGTACCCATCGAATTCGTCGAGGTGTTCGGCCACGCGATCGACGATCGTCGAAATGTCATGCCGCGAGGATCGAAGGGACCGTAGTCGAGTGAGATCGAGGCCGTCGAAATCGTTGCTACGCACCGCCACAACGATAGTCGGGACACGGACACTTCAGACTGGACAAAGCAGAAGCTGTACCCGAACAGGCGGAATTACCGGTTGCACAACGGCGGTCCGTGGGGCCGCTCGGCAGCAGTTTTCGGGGTGTTCGAGGTGTCCGGTGCCGGTGTTATGTTCGCCCGGATATCGTCCGTTGAATGAGCAAGAGGAAGAGGTGGCGACCGATGAGTCCCACAGAGTCCGACCCAGGCAGCGCGTTGCCCCGGTGGGTGGTCGATCCGTCGGCGGCGAACAATGCGACCGATCAGTCGAACCATTCCGAGCCGGAAGGGGGGTCGGAAGATCGCCACGATGGGCAGGACGGTGACCTCGTCCAGGACTCGGGCGTAGGCCATCCAGAACCCGCCCGTGAACAGCCTGTAGCCAGCGAATTCGTGCCGAACGACGCACCCAAAGTCGCAGCCAACAACGCTGATGAAAACGTGTCGAAAAACGTATCCCAAGCCCGGTCCAAAGTCGCATCAGAATTCGCGCAGAGAGACCGGCCCAGCTCCGCACCCAGCAGCTCCCCCTCGGCGAGCCAGCCCAATTCTGGTGCACATCGACCCACCTCGGAGCCGGCCTCACGGCCGCCGCGCGTCAACGATGGTCAGGCACCAATGCCGGACCGGCCCTCGGCCTGGCCAGGGCAGGGCGGCTCCGCACCCGCTGTTGAGCAATGGCACACCAACAAGTCGGTCGACAGTTCAGCACCGACGTCTCACCCGGAGCCAACAAGCGCCTCCGACTCTCTGGCAGTGACAGCTCATCGCCCCTTCACCTCGCAGCCCGTTCAGTTGGTAGAACCAGTGCCGACAGCAATTCCGACAGCAAGGCCGACAGCAGCTGTTGCCCCTCCGCGGTCGATCGACGAACTGGAGCTGATCCGCCGTGCGCAACTGCCTCCGAGCAAAGGTTGGCGACGGTGGCTCTACCGACTCTCGTTCGGTTCAGCCAATCCCGGACAGTCGCCGGCTGAACTCGAGTACGAGCAGCTCCTGCGCCGCGTACGGCAACCGGTTCGAGGGAACTACAAGATCGCAGTCCTGTCCATGAAGGGCGGGGTCGGAAAAACAACCACGACAACAGGGCTTGGATCGACATTCGCAGCACTGCGGGGCGACCGCGTCATTGCCTATGACGCCAACCCAGATTTCGGGACGCTCGCCTACCGCATTCACCGAGACAGTGACCGCACAGTGCGGGACTTGCTCGCGGACAAAGAAGTACACAGCTACTCCGACGTACGGAGCTACACCTCGCAAGCGCGAAGCAGGCTCGAAGTTCTTGCAAGCGAGCGTGATCCGTCCGTTTCCGAGGCATTCAACGAGCACGACTACACCGCCGCACTGCGCATCCTCGAACAGTTCTACAACATCATCTTGACCGATTGCGGCACCGGTCTCATGAACTCGGCCATGGCAGGGGTCCTCAAAGAAGCCGACGCATTGGTCCTGGTCTCCTCCGCGGCCAAGGACGGAGCGCGCAGCGCTGGGGCGACCCTCGAATGGCTGTCGCGACACGGCTTCGACGACCTGGTCAAACGCACCGTTGTCGTCATCAACGAATCACGGAAGGGCTCGACGGCCCTCGATGTCGAGCAACTCAAGTCCTACTTCGCAGAACGCACTCGCGCCGTCCAGGTCGTCCCGTACGACGACCACCTTGCCGAAGGCGACACCATCGATCTCGAGTTACTGGGCAAGCCTGCACAACGCGCGTTCGTCGAGCTGGCTGCTCTCCTCGCCGACGACTTTCCTGCCAACGTCGGCCGGCACGCACCAGCGCCCGGCCCGAGTCCTTGGTGAGTTGGACCGTGCCGGTGAAAGTTGGCCTGTCCGTGGTGTCCGGGCGCGCCGTTAGAGTGCAGAGATGGTCGAACTATCAAGGGGCAGTGCGGCGCTCGACGTTGTGACGACCGCCTACAAGGCCGCAACAGGATGCGCGGTTTCGTGGCCACCAGCCGGCGTTTCTGGTGACTCCGCGTGCGCGCGGTGCGGTGGCGCGACAGAAGGTTCCGGACGGCGAGTGCGTGAGACTGTGTCGAGAACGTTCACCGGGTTCGACGGGTGGGTAGACGTTGCGGCTCCTACGATGTGTCACGTCTGCGTCTGGGTGTACACGACAACGGCACTTCGCTCGGACCTCCTGCTGGTCACCAGTGATCCAGTGTGCGCCACAAAATTGTCGAAGACCCGCTTACGTCGCGTTCTGGGACAAGCGATCTCTCCGACGTCCGCCGTCGTGGTTCCGTTACGCCCTGGGCGCAAGCACATTCTTCCTCATGCCCGGTGGGGTCGGGTCGCCGTCGACGACGTCGCGCTTCCATGGACAGAGCACGACGCGGAACGCCTGAGCGCAGTCGTGCGATTGCGACGGCGAGGGTTCTCCCTGGCAGCGCTTGCGCGCGCAGCGCCGGCATTCAGCACGCTCAAGAACATTCCTCATCGAACGTGGACGTCTGTGTTCGCGGATTGGGACAGCCTCGATCCGTGGCGAGAGCGTCCTGTGTACCTCGACCTCGCAGCGACGGCTTCAACGTCAACCAGAGGCACGGCATGACCCCGACCAGAGCTACGACACCGACCCGAACCTGGCTGGACGCAGCGAGCTTTCTGCCGCCCGTCACCGGTGCGGCAGCAATAGCTGAACGACTGTTGTTGCTGCTGCACTACGGAATCAACTGGGACACCGGGTGGGTGGGACGCCGGAGAGAGCTGTACTGGGACCACCACCTGCCAGACCGAGTCCGGGTCGCGACATACACCGGCGGAGCCGACCTCGATCGATGGTGGAGCACCGTGGCAACCGATCTCGAGTCAGCGCCGTCGACGAAAGAACAACGCCTCGAACTATCGGTCCTTCTACGCGAGGAATCGATACCGGTCCTGACCCTCTTACGGGAAAACACCACCGCCCTCGTACTCCGAACACGGATCGTGGCCGAAGCTGTTCAAGCGCGCCGGTCCACCGCAGCGACTGCTACATCGCCCAGGAGGCAGAAGTGACCTCGACCATGCGCTGGCAGCTCGACATCACAGCGGTCTCGGCAATCTCGCACCGCGGTGAACACAGCGCCACCACAACGACCTTGTTCCGGCGCGAAAAAATACTGCAGCCCAACGGTTCCGCAGCCTTGGTTCCGATTGTGTCCGGGAACTCCTTCCGAGGGGCGCTCCGGCGGATCGGGGAGGAGCTATTACGGGACGTCCTCGCATACGAAGGGCTTCTCAGCTTGTCTGCAGCACACACACTTCGGAACGGGGGCAGCCTGACCAAGGTCACCGGAGAGCCGCTGTCCGGCGAACGGCTACACCGGCTCCGTACATTGAACCCACAGGTCAGCGTGTTCGGCGGGAGCGGCGGCGGTCGAATGATCGACGGCTGTCTCCGCGTGGGCAAAGTGATCCCGCACGTCCTCGAAACCGACCACCTCATGAGCCGTCCCGCACCGGACCGTGCTGTCTTGAGCCAATTCGACACCATGGCGCTCGAACGGTACAGCCGGTTCGACGATTCCACCGATCATGACTTCCCCGCAGTCGGCCGAACCGACGCAGCCACCGTCGACGGTAGCTCTCTGATGCGTTATGAGATCGAAACGCTGCCTGCCGGTACACGATTCGAGTCCTTTTTGCGTCTCGATCGCGCAACCGATCTGGACGTGGCCTTCTTCTCCGACGTCGTTGGCAGGTTCGTCGAGTCCGGAACCATCGGCGGGCGTACAGCTATCGGACACGGCCTCGTCCGCACCAGATTCGAGCGGACCCTTCTCGCCGGCGACGAGCCGAAAGAGCTCGACTGGCGAACCCATCTTCGAGAGCGCCGTGACGAGGCGCTGGAAGTCATGGAGGCGTTGACGTGATGAGGCCGTTCGAGGTAAAAGCACACCTGGCGGTCGGACTTGCGCATGCAGCTCCGTGGGCGACGAGCCTCGATGGCTTGCTCGCATCCGAGATGTGGGAAGACGAAAAAGCCGCTGCTCGGGACCGCGGACAGTACCTCGAAGCCGCCGGCCCCGACGAGGTGCCCGCCGATCTGGATCTACCACTCGCTCGGTGCACTCTGGGGGGAGGCGACGACTGGCATTGGTGCGCGACATACGCCTATCCCGAAGACCTGGCCGACGCCCCGGAAATCCATCACTGGAGCGGACGACCCGACCACCGTGCGCTCGAGCAACTCGCGAGGTACCGACCATCGGTCATCTCCGACCGGCAGGGCCGATATCGCGCACGCCAAATGCCGCTCCTACTGACCTCCACGCGGACTGTGCTCTGGAGAGGTGTCGGCGACATCGACCGGGTGAGCGCAACCCTGGCGTCGATCGATGCGATCGGGAAGAAGCGCAGCCAGGGCGAGGGGCAGGTGCTGAGATGGGAAGTGCAGCCCGTCGACATCGATGACTGGTCGGCCGGCCACCTCCATCCGAACGGCCACCTCGGCCGCCTGAGCCCACGCATCTGTCTGCAGGGCAAACCAACAGTCGAAACAGGCGGTTTGGGCCGAGGCGCGATACGGCCACCGCACATGCACCGGTCGAGAATGCGCGAGCTATGCATGCCATGGACACCCCAGTGACCCGTGAACACGCACCGGAAACGTTGCGGGACAGCAACTTGTCGGAGCCGAACGCCATACTGACAACCATGCGAATCCGAACCCTCGATGGTCCACCGCTACCTGCCGAAATCTTGGCCCATGCGGCGCGCGCGGTCGTTCTTGCGGACCTTCTCGCCGGCCAAGACATCACCTGCGGCGAGAAGCCTTCAGCGAGGAGCGACGCAAGTCGAGACGCTTCGACGATCAACCGCGGTTGATCGCGCCGACTGTAACGGGGTAGGCATCACCAGGCAGGTCTGACCGGCGAATCGCGCGTTGATTCACGCTGTGCGGGAGCGTATTCGGTACACCTGCCGGGTCGTGATTCCGAGCTGGCTTGCACTGGACTCGGCTGGGACGTTCTGGGCCGAAAGCGTGGCTATCGTGAGCGCCTGTTGTTGATGCCGGGTAGGCCGGCTCTCTATGGCTGTGGTGTGCTGAAGCTCTTGGCGCTCTCGTGGTGTCTTTCCGCCCCAAATTCCGTGTTGTTCGTTGTACGTCAGTGCATGGGCGAGGCAAGCGGCTCTGGCGGGGCATTCTGCGCAGACCCGCTTTGCTCTGCTGGTTGCTCCACCCGGGGGCGGGAAGAACTCCTCGGGGTCTGTCTGTGCGCACAATGCGTCCGAGCGCCATGACGAAATGTCCGCCGCCGCGGGCGGGGGCAGTGGCGCGGCGATGGCTGTTTCGAGCGGTGTCACGTGTTGGGTCCTTTCTTTCGGGCGACCCGGCCTTTTTCGAGTGGGTTCGACGATATCGAGGGACCCGGACACTTCACGCAGCACACGTGGCGGTCCGGTGCTCTTTGAGCCCGGACCGTCAATGTCCCCGGCACTGAGTGCGCCGGGGACGTTGACGGTTGGTGTGACTGGGTGAAAAGCGTTCTGACGCAGTAAGATTGAGGCGTCCTGTTGTTGGTGAGACTGACCATCTTGCCCATCTTTCGAGGAGTTTTGCGATGCCGGATTTGGCGACTGCGGTAACTGTTGTGGATGCGTGCGGGAGGGCTGGTGTCCCGTCGTTGTTGATCTCGGGTCCGGGTATGGGGAAGTCGAGCCTGGTTCGAGCACTTGCTGCATCCGAGGGGGTGTTGTGCGAAACGGTCTTGGGGTCCTTGCGGGAGCCCGCCGACTTCGCAGGCCTACCGGTAGTCCGTGAGAGTGGCGTGAGATTGGAGGCCCCGGATTGGGCGCGACGGCTACATGCAGAGGGTGGGGGCTACCTCTTTCTGGACGAGCTGACCACGAGTCCACCGGCCGTTCAGGCGGCGATGCTGGCAGTCGCACTGGATTTGAAGGTGGGTGATCTGCAACTGCCGAAGGGGACTCGGGTCATCGCAGGTGCGAATCCGCCCGATTGCGCTGCAGGGGGGTACGAGTTGGAGGCTCCCTTAGCAAACCGCTTCTGCCACATCGAGTTCACGCCGTCTGTCGATGAATGGCTCGACGGTATGGCCACGGGTTGGGCAAGCACGGCCTCTTCGCGTGCGGTGACCAGCGACGAGCAGCGGGAGGCGTTGGTGCGCAGTTCCATCATCGGGTACATCCAGCGTGCGCCCGAGGCGCTCGATGCGTTTCCGAAGGTCGGAGTGCAGACAGGTGGAGCATGGCCGTCTCGGCGCACCTGGTCGATGCTTGCGCGGGTGTTGCCACATCTTTGCGACGACGACAATGCGGCGACCAACGCGGTGGTATTCGGCTTGATCGGGGAAGGCGCGGGTGTCGAATTCCTCGAATGGCGTCGCAAGGCCGACCTCCCAGACCCCGTTGCCGTGATCGAAAACCCCGAGACGGCGTTCGATTGGCGCTCGCGTCCTGATCTGGTGTGGGCCGTGCTGTCCGGCGTGACGGCGTGGGCGGCCTCGCGGGGCACCGTCGAAGCGTGGCGCAACGCCTGGGGTCCGCTGATTGCCGCCGCCGAGGCAGGAGCACCCGACGTGGCCGGGGCTGCGGCACGCACTCTGGCGAAAGCGCGACCGGCGAAGGCCGCTGTTCCTGCGAGCGCGCGCCGGTTTGCGCCGATGCTGGTGGCAGCGGGTTTGGTCGAGGCTGCGGCATGAGCGGCGTGCGTGAGCTCGAGCCGGTTGAAATGCGAGCGTTCCGACTCGCGCGGCTGGTGTCGGCTGAGCAGATGCCGTACTTCATGCGCGCTCTGTTCGCAGCGCAACCCGTGGCGGCACCGGGCCTGGGTACGTTTGCGGTCGACGCTCGGTGGCGGCTGTACCTGGATCCGGATCTGTTGGTCGGGCCTTGCGCGTGGCCGGTGCCGATGGTCGGTGCAGTGCTGCTGCACGAGGTCGGGCATTTGTTACGGGCACACGCCGACCGTGCCGCCGCTCTGGCGAAGCCCATCGATCATCTGGTGTGGAACTTCGCGGCCGACGCCGAAATCAACGACGACCTGTTGGCTGCGGGAGTCAGCCTGCCCGAAGGGGTGATCACCCCTCAATCATTCGGCTGCCTTTCCGGAGACACAGCCGAGCAGTACTACGACTACCTGCGTGACCCGATTGCGCATCAGACTGTCACCGAACTCGTTGGCGCTGAGGGCGATCCGGGATGCGGATCAGGATCGGGGTGCCCTGCGGTCCCCGGTGAACTCATCGGCTCGGGAGAAGTGATCACGGAGGGACTGGACAATGCGGAAGCGGACCTGGTGCGCCGATCTATCGCGCAGGCAGTTCGCGAAGCAGCTGGTACCGGTCGAGGTAGTGCCCCGGCGGGACTGGTCCGGTGGGCAGCTGATGTTCTCGCCCCGCCCACGGTAGCGTGGGATCGTCTGCTACGGGCCGTAATTCGGCGTGCGTTGGCAGAGCAGGCGGGTAGGACGAACTATTCGTACTCCCGTCCCTCCCGCCGCAGACCTCGATGCCGCGATGGGCGAAGTGGCGGGAGTTCTCAAAGCTGGTGGCATAGCACGCGACCGGGTTCGGATTCTGGCGTGTGACGCCAAATCCACTACGGCACAACACGTACGATCGGTCGCTGATGTGACGTTGGTTGGTGGTGGCGGAACCGATATGAGGGTGGGAATCGCCGCAGCCAACGCTGCGCGCCCTGCACCCCACGTCGTCGTGGTGCTGACCGATGGCGATACACCCTGGCCCGACCGGCCCACGAGGTCCCACCTGGTGTGCGCAATCATCGGCGGCGTCCAGGGTAGGGGCGTCACACCGGCATGGGCATCGACGGTGCACGTGCCAGTCGGATCGGGGGCCACACGATGAACGAAAGCGGACCCGTGGAACTGCTCAAGTACGCAGACAGGGTGCTCACCGGCACTGGAATCGCCGCCGCCGATATCCGCATCGTCGTCGCCAGCGCAGCGGCCGACGCCGCCACAATGGCGTTGCGCGCAGGGTGGGAGTGCGCGAGCAACGCCCTGATCCTCGTCGACGGTGACGAGCGATGAGCGTGGAGTGGTTCGACCTCGCGCAACGCCTCTATGCCGCCGAAAAGATGCAACCGGTCCCTCGGCTGGCACATGCCACCTTCAAGCCGTCCAGAGCCGCCGTGGCCGTGCGTGCGGTCACGCGAGGAACAACGCTGGCCGTGTCCGTCGCTCGAGATGGATGCACCGAAGAGTCCGCGCACGACACCGAGGCTCTGGCCCTGCTCGCTCGCAACGGGGCAACGACGGTGGGTACGGCTGAACCGGCCATGCTGCTCACCGATGACGCCGCGACGATACCGAGCCTGCTGGCCCTGGCGCGTGCGCACGCCCACCACCCTGATCCGGACATAGCGGGGGCTGCCGCCATGATCGGATGGTGGGCCGATCGAGCCGACCATCCCGGAACGTCGGCGGTGATCGATCTGGTTGCTGCGTCGTCCTCGCGTCTGGTCCTCGGCACTGCGCCCGACGCCGAGCGAGCGGCCCGAACATGGCGTTCCTGGCTCGGCATTACCGACGAGAGCGTCGCAGGCCTGCATGAGTGGGCAGCGTGCATCGCAACGGGACCGCTGTTGCCGCTTCTCGATCCGATACACGACGATGACCGATACTCCTGGGATCGGACATTGTCGGCCACGACTGCGGGCCACGACTGGTCACGGCCGGACAACTCAGCTAGTGCGGCCATGGGACTACGGACCCGATGCGATGCCGCCGACCTCAAAGCCGCTGCGTTGCTGAGTGATCCACTGTGGCGAGTACGTGCGCTGCATACAGGACACGTGGCCCAGGGCATCGCATCGGTGGCGGCACCGCCGACAGGTTCACGCCGCCGCAACGTTTCGGTGTCGGTGACCTGCGACCGGCTGGACTCAAGGATGCGGGTTGATTCGGCAGTTACGGGATGGGTCGGATCACCGCTCGATCAACCCTTCGAGCGCTTCTCTGCCGACGTCACGTCCGCACAGGTGGTCAACGGCAAACTGACGCTCGGTATCGGGGTGTTCGGAGCGCACGCACCGAACGACGGAGACCAGGTGACCTTGATGCCCCAACCGCCTTCACCGGCGACGATGCGAGCAGGACGGGCGAGGTACTGGAATCTGTACCGCGCTCGCCGTTCCTGGCTTTCGACCGGACAAGCCCCGAGCGCCGTGCGCCGCGAAGTCCCGCTCGATGTCCTGATAGCGGGTGCAGAGGACGCTCCGTGATCAGAAGACGACCAAAAGTATTCATGAACAACACATTAGAAGAAGAACGGGACAACAATGCGTATCGTCGCACCCGGAGCGGACACCCCGAACCCCGACGCAACACCTTTCAAGGGAACCGAACCGTCATCGCCCGCCCATTGGCCCGGATCACAGATCATGGCCGACCCGATCACTGCACGCGTGCTGTTCTCTGTGTGGTCCGGAGACCCCGTTGTCGTCGTCCCGTCACCACCGGGCGCAGGAAAAACTCGACTGGTCGCGTTGCTCGCCGCCGCCTTGGCCCATCGCGCAGACCTACGGGTGGGTATCGCGGCGCAAACCCGAGAACAAGCCGTGGAAATCGCGCGTCGGCTCGGCGCGCTGACAGATCGAGCAGCGTTGATCTGGAAGGCGAAAGCACCCCTCCCCGACAGTGGAAGCACTCCCGTAGTGACAGGACGAAAAGTGCGGTGGTCGAATGAGACTGGCGCAATTCTCATCGGTACCACGGCGCCGTGGCTCTTCTCGGACCCGGACCGAATCGGTGCCGATGTGTTGATCGTGGACGAAGCATGGCAATGTACCTACGCCGATCTGGGGGCGCTCGGCGCGATGGCTCGACAGGTCGTCTGCGTCGGAGACCCCGGACAGATCGATCCGGTGGTCACCGGAGACGTATCGCGGTGGGAGGGCAGCGAGACCGCACCGAACCTGCCTGCCCCCCTCGCTCTGCAAGCAGCTCACGGCGATTCGGTCGGCGTGGTCCGTCTGCGACACACCTGGCGTCTCGGCGCGAGGACAACGGCCCTCATTCAACCGCTGTTCTACCCCGGCCTGCCTTTCACTTCCCGTCGCCCACCGGAGCATCTGACCGATTCCAGCGGCCCCGGCCTGCCCGAACTCGCGCATCGGCCAGTGCGGGTCATCGGAGGCCCAACCGACCCCGTCCTGGCCACACAGTGCGCCCTGCGCGCGCGAGAACTGCTGGACGCCGATGTGACCACACCGGACGGACAGCGGGCCATGACAGCGGCGGACCTGGCTGTCGTCGTCCCTCATGTCACGCAGGCTGCCGCTGTCCGGGCCTTGCTCTCGGATCACCCCGACGTACTGGTCGGCACCGCAAACTCTCTGCAAGGCCTCGAACGCGCCGCCGTTGTCGTGTTGCACCCGCTTGCCGGGTACCGGACAGCCGAGCCGTTCAATCTCGACCCCGGCAGAGCGTGCGTGATGCTCACCCGCCACCGAGCCCACATGACTGTGGTCATCGATGACGCCACCGCCCACGTCCTCGAACACGCCGAACCATCCCCGGCTCACGCCACCCACACCGGCCTGATGGCCGCACTGCACTGCACGCCCGTCGTGTAGCGATCCCCAAAAAGAAAGGCACACAACATGTCCGACACAAGTATCGAGTACAAGGCCGAGCGGCTATCCGGCATCGAGACGCCGAAAGAACTCCACGCATCGGTCGAGGGACGCGAGCGTCCGCGCATCGGCTACACCCTCGATACCCAAAGCCGGGACAACGGTGTTCGAGCGGCCAACGCTGCCGAAGGGCTGATCGCATACGCCAGACCGATCGGCCTCGAAACCGAGGAACTGACAACGGTGTTCGGAGACTTTCTGAGCGACCTGCGGCACCTTGCCGACGCCGTCGGCGTCGATTGGGACGCCGTAGACGAACGCGGTCAAGACCACTACCGCTGCGAGCTGTACGGGACCGAGTAGGGGACGCTCTGGGGAGAGGAGTGAGCGGCGGTTCGGTGCGCCGGGTCGCTGCTCGCCCCAGGCCCGTCCCCGGCACTGGGTGCGCCGGGGACGTTTTCGCTGCTGAGCCCTAGCGAACTCCGGGTCCGGTGGGTAGTGTCCTGGCGTATCGGCTTGGTGGGTGGTTCCACGAAGCCGCGGCGACGACGACTTCTGTTGTTGTCGGCGTTTTCACCAGATGAGCGGACTGACCATCCGACTTCCGAGAAGTGCAGAGGTGTGTCGAATATGAGAGTCCTCGTCCGGATCGACGGTAGGAATCATGTACCTGCGAGCAGTTCGGGTTCGTCGCGATATTGCGTGGTAGCCGTAGCGCGCGGTGTTGCGGGGGTGTTGGCTGTCTTCGCTGCATTTGCCGGCTTGGCTTGGGCTGCACTGCTGCGCCGGACCGACGATGCCGCCATCGACGGAGATCCGCGTCGTGTAGCGATGGTGTTCGCCGTTTCCTCCGTGGCGTGTGCTGTAGCAACCGGGATCGAGTGGCTGCTTCGACGGCGTAGCGGCGCAACGGATGCCAAGCCCGTTCACAGGGCACGGCCACCGAGAGAGGCTGCGTCGCGCCACCACCGGACTGTGAACTCG
This sequence comes from Rhodococcus sp. 05-2254-6, assembly GCF_002258565.1. Classification (NCBI taxonomy): domain Bacteria; kingdom Bacillati; phylum Actinomycetota; class Actinomycetes; order Mycobacteriales; family Nocardiaceae; genus Rhodococcus; species Rhodococcus sp. 05-2254-6. The sequence goes on along the minus strand of NZ_NOZF01000156.1, from coordinate 2,876 downwards.
AATAGTCGGGCGGCAGGGGAGTTCGACAGGCCCGAGCGTCTGGCCGGTGCGACATCGTGACGAGAAGATTCGCCCCCGCACTTCGGATCGAGGTGATCGTCGTCCGCGATCCAGATGGTCCTACCCACATCCAAGTCTTCGTCGACGGTGTTCCGGCTGCAGCAACACAATTTCACATCGACGCAGGAAGGGGATGGACGTGGGGCGACTGGGCCGACACACGAGACTGCGATCTCGCGGTCATCTCATCCGGAGCGCGGGGAGCGCTCGAAGACGCCTACGACGATCCCCCCGGTGGTGACGCCGTCCGCGGCAGGATCGGTGACTGGCTGGACGGCGCTGAAAGGTCGGAAAATTAAGCAGCAGAGTGATATAGCGCCGCGTTGTTGGTCGCATAGCGGCACAGAGACCAGTCAGAAATTGATCGACAGACCGACCATCTGTCCCACAGAAACGGGAGTACCCATGCAATCCTCGATCTCGACAACGCGGCCGCCCTCGGTCGACCTCTCACCGCACGCACGAGCTGCCGGCAGTACCGGCTGCAGCTCGAACAGTAAGGCGCACAGCGCCATCGCCAGCGAAGTCCATCGCCGGATGCAACACGGCCTGTCTGAGAGGTACTTTGCTGCTACTCCGAACGCCGCCGACCGCTTCCGACCAACCGTTCCTGACCATGAGCTGACGGACCACGTTTTCGAGGTGGTTTTCGGATTGCGGTGGCGGCAGGTGTTCGACTTGGCGCGCACCCTCGACGTCGAGTCCGATCTGCTGGAAACCGCACCGGAGACGGTCAGCGCCGCGTGGTGGTGCGCACCCGGCTGGCGGAAAGCGACACATGCTGCCCACACGGCGGCCTGCGGCGACAATCGGCGTCACGAACTCACAGCGACCATGAACCTGCTCGGCGTCCTCGGATGCGGGGCTGCCAGAGTCGCTGCCCGCGATGTCGGCCGAGGCTTGGTCGTACGAGATCTGATCGGTTCCGATTTCACTCAAGAGCACTACGACTACCTGACCGGGCCGTGGCGTCGCAACGTCGGCCCGGTCCATCCCGGCGACCGGCCACTAGACCAGTACCAGACGGCCCCGAACTCGCAACGCTTGTGACACCCGGGCGCATATTGCCCGCCCGGTGCAGCCACAGGAGAACGCTCCTGGGTTGCGATTCAGTGGCCGGCTGTCACAGACCTCACCGCCACGCTATCTACCCCGTGCAGGACTGCGTTTGCTATCGCGCTCACTACGAAAGGACTCCCTGATGGACCCACAATCCGGCCGAGACGGCCTCATCCACGACGTAGAGCGCCACCTCGCGGCCGAAGATGGCCGCCGCGAGGCTCGCACTGTTGCGCTTGCATGTGTCGGCTACGTCGTCGGCATGCTCGCGATCTTCAACGGGGCTCTGCCGATCGTGAAGGATCTGGTCACCGTCAGTTTGGTCATCTCCTTGGCCGGCACGTTGCTCGCTGCCTTCTCGGCTCTGACTCTGGCACTACTGCATCGTTGGTCAGACCGTTCGGACCGTAGGCGGCGCGGAAGCTGCGGGCATGCCGACTTGCCGGCGGAGGCGGTTCGATGAGCGCGCGCGGACGACTCCGCATCGCGGTGCCCATCGTGATGGCCGTACTCGCGGTCGGGACGTACACGTTCGGAACGCACGCCGATCCGCTCTCACGACTAGCGGTGGTCAACACCCCAGACCCAGCCGCGGCGAGCACGCCTGTACCCATCGCGCAGCTCCTCGCTCAGCTCGAAACGGTGGACTCGCTCGCAGACGTCGATGGATACGACCGATCCTGCAAGAAGGGCTCAGGGTGCGTGTTCGGCCCGGCGTGGACCGATGACTCGTCCGCCCCTGGATCGCACAACGGCTGTGACACTCGAAACGACGTCCTGGCAACCCAACTGATCGACGTCGAGTTCAAGCCCGGAACCCGCGACTGCAAAGTCGCAGCAGGGATACTCCACGACCCCTACACAGGATCGACGATCGACGACCTCGGGAAGATTCAGATCGATCACGTGTACCCGTTGGCGAGGGCGTGGGACGCAGGGGCGTGGGCCTGGTCGATCGACCAGCGAACCGCCTTCGCCAACGACGTCGACATCAACTTGCTCGCGGTGGACGGACGTACGAATCAGCAGAAGTCGGACAAGGGAATCGACACCTGGCTGCCACCCAACGCGCCATACCAATGCCGTTACGTCACTTCGTATCTCACCGTGGCCGCGAAATACGACCTCGACATCACCAGCGCCGATGCGCGAACAGCGTCGAGCGTCTGCAGCCAATGACCCAACGTTCGGAGGACGCCATGACCGAAACCGACCCCACCACCGACACAAACGCTGTCCCGCTCCACCCCAACCCATGGATCATCACGACCGCACCTGATCGAAACAGCTACACGATCGAATTGCCCAGCAGGGGGATCTCGTTCGCGATTGACGCCGATCTACGATTCCAGCTCCTCGATGCCCTCCACGACCCGGAAGAGCGATGATGGGCGACGCCACGGCCATCGAATGGACCGACGCAACCTGGAACCCGGTCACCGGCTGCACCGCAGTCTCGTCGGGCTGCGATCATTGCTACGCCCAAACCCTCGCTGAGCGGTTCCGCGGCACACCGGGCGATGTAGTCGTCCGGGATTGCTGGATGGAAGAGGTCGCTCATCGAATTCACGAAGATCCGGCGTGGCCGGCTCCATCGCAGCGGCTGGTCGAGCTTGCCGGGGCGCATCTCGACGTCGAATCCGTGCTCGAAGTAGTGCCCCGGTGTGCCGCGGAACCGCTCAGCGAGGGTTTGGGCGTAGCAATGATCGCAGCCCGACGAGACTGCGGTGCAGCCGGTGACCGGGTTCCAGGTTGCG